>NZ_JNKX01000023.1:0-75756 GCF_000702225.1 Bacteroides sp. Ga6A2
CCTGGAAGAAATGCGGCACTAAGGTGAGAAACCTCATCAAGTGCGGCATAGCGGAATGGCAAGCCTACGAATGGGGCAACAGCAGCAAGAAGTATTGGCGAATTGCAAAGAGCCCGATTTTGCATCAGGCTATCAGCAAGGAGTTATTACAAAAGCAAGGCTGGCCAAGTCTGACGGACTATCATCGTATAATAGTCCGCGTGCAACAATAAGGAACCGCCGTATGCCGAACGGCACGTACGGTGGTGTGAGAGGTCGGTAAACATGAAAGCAGGAGATAAACACCTGTGATTAGTGTTTACCTCCTACTCGATATAATCTCCTTTGATTCTGATGGAAACGATAATACAATAGGGCAATACCATACATTTTAAAAAAGCCAAGATTGACAGAAATTTAATGTGGCTCGATTAGGTTCTACGACTAAAAGTTGCCTGTATTGGCAGATTTTGGTAACGAAAGTTAACGAGAGAAGTTCATTCGTTTTTGTCATTTCAAGCCTCTGTTTCGGTTGATATATGATATAATATAGCTGTATTCTAATAGTTTTTCATTCTAAAATCCTAGCCAATTCGAATTTAATTGCTATTTTTGCAGCAATTCTACAAAATCAAATATGTAATGATACTGAAAATCGAATTTGAGAATTTCTTTTCTATTAGAGATAGAATAAGAATCGACTTCAGAGCAGGAAACATCAATACAGCTCTTGCACGGGAGTTAAGCCATAATGTGATGGAGCGGAACGGTGTGCCAGTACTTAAAACCATAGGGCTATTTGGTCCGAATGCTTCTGGCAAATCAAATATTCTGAAAGCCATTACTTTTTGCTGTAGAATGATTTTGGAGTCCCACCTCTACAATGAAGGTACAACATTCAATTTCGAGCCTTTCAAATTTGATGGTTGGCAAGATAAATCAAGTAAGTTCTTGATTGATTTTGTGTGCGATGACGTGGAATACGAATACGCTTTTGAATTAACTCGTGAACGTATTATCAGCGAAAGTCTATATCATTATCCTGTTGGCAGACGTGCAAAGGTCTTTGTTCGTGATGCAGATGGGAAATACAGCTTTGGTACTGGCGTTATGGCTAAGCCTTCGGATGTGGTTACAAACACCAGTGAGAAGAACCTTTTCCTAAGTCGTGCCAGTTCGATGAACAGAGATATCGCACAAAAGCTATATCGCTATTTCATGAATCAATTCCTGCTTGGACTTGTGAACGTGAACGATATGATGGTGCTGGATAGTTTCAATGCTTACAAGAAGGTTATACTCAAAGCACTTGAAATATGCGATACAGATATTACTGACATCGAGGCAAGGAAAGAGCAAATGCCGGCTCCTGTGGTTGTGCCTGGACAAACGGAACTATCATACAAGCTGGTGGATGTGTTTCGCTTCAAGACGTTCCATCGCAACCAAAAGGACATCATGTTCGACATGGACATGGAAGAATCTAATGGTACAAGAAAATTGTTCCAGATTCTGATACGTCTATTAGATGTGGTAAAGAATAAGAAGAGCATCATGATGGACGAGTTTGACATGGGATTGCACACTCGTCTAGCAGATTTCATTCTCGACTTGATTCATGCTTCAGAAAGCAGTCAGTTATTGTTCACATCCCACAACACGAACCTTATCGATGTTAAACGACTGAGGCGTGACCAGATTGTTTTTGTCAACAAGTCGGAGCAAGGTGCAACGGAAGTGTATTCATTATATGACTTCAAGGATTTCCGTGAGAATATGGATGCCGAAAAGGGATATATACAAGGACGCTTTGATGCAGTGCCTTATGTTGATTCATCGGTATCAAGTATCAAGCAATTATTGGAAGGTTGATTATGGCAAGCAAAAGAGAACCGTCACCATCCCTGCGGATGCGAAAGATTGCCCTTGTTATTTGCGAGGGCGAGACAGAGGTCTGCTATATCAACCTTCTGAAATCGTGGTATAAATCACCCATCAGAATCATTTCGCACATAGAAGGCACGAAGATTACACCATCGCTGGTTGAGAAACGCACAAAGGAACTCAAGATTTCTCAATGGGATAAGGTGCACACATTCCTCATGTACGACATGGATGTACAGGCTATCAATGAAAAACTACGTAAATGTAAAGCTGAAATGCTGCTCAGCAATCCTTGCTTTGAGATATGGTTGCTACTTCATGCCAAAGACCAAAAGACAGCCATCAATACGGATGCACTCATCAAAGAGTTGAAGAAAAGCGCCCCAGTGTGGAAGAATTACTCAAAGTCAGCCTTCACCGACACACAAAAGTCTTTCTTGAACGACAACACTGATGTTGCTGTTGAAAGAGCTAAGAGATTGCAAGAGTTCCAGAATCCATCTACAGGCATCTACAAATTGATTGAGATGCTGCAGAAGAACGCTAAAAATGATTAATCATTAAGCAAATATAATTAAACGAAACTGAAATAATAATGTAATGGCATCAGCGAATTACGAAAAAGCCCAAGAATTGTGGCACTCTTTTTATCGAGACGTTATGTACCATCAACGGTATTTTATATCTCATCCTATTCTGGATAAACTTAAAGAAATTGCGGAGAAATGCGAATTGACACTAAGTCCAGGGAGCGTATATTATCGTGCACGAATAATAGACGACAAGGCTGCCTGTAATGAACATATGGTTGCCAAATGCTTCGGAGAGAACTCAACCGAAGAAACTCGTAAATGGTATAGAAATAAAGCAAACAAGTTTAGAGGATTGTCTAAAGAAGGTTCTTATGTTCCGCCAAATCCAGATGTTATAAGAGATGGACGTTCCAATCCTAGGTTCATCCGGTACTTATATGTGGCAGAAAGTCCTACTACAGCAGTATTTGAGGTTCGTCCTTTATTATATAATGCAGTAAATGTTTCAGGAATAGAAGTAAAAGAACTGTTGCGCATTTCCAACATTGCCGTTGATATAGACATGAATCCAGAAATCGAAAAAAGTTTAGATGAATGGCTTTTATGCTTTATACAATCTGCTTTCTCTTCTCCTACCAATAATCCTGACGACTATATAACTACTCAAATTATTGCGGAATATTTTAGACATCTGGGGTATGATGGAATTAGGTATAGTAGTTCATTACATAGAGGTGGTTACAATTTGACAATATTTGATACGTCTAAGTGCGAAGCCATATTTTCGACAGACCTCCGACTTGAAAATATAAAAATAGGACTTCGGCCTGCTATCGGTGCAGAGAATATAGATGGAAGATTTGAATATATTATTGACAATGTCCCAATGAGACTCGACCATAAAAGTGGAAAATTGGTTGAAGTACAAGTATAATCGTAATAAAATACGTAGAATGCCCTAGGATATGTTAAATTTGGCCTCATCTTTTGATTTTTTCTGTGTTTTCTTTTGGTTGTTTGGGGAGAATTCTGTGCCTTTGCATTGATTTTGTAAAATGTTGATTATCAATGGTTATTTCTGTTTTTGCGACATGTGTGCAACATCCGGTGCTAACGCATTGATAGTCAGTTAAAGTCGTTTTCGAGGAGGTGAAGTAATCCGTAAGCATTACAAATAACATAAACAAGAATAGCGAGTAGCTCAGAAGGGTTACTCGCTATTTTTTTTTTGCTTTATCGTAATTCCCATTTATTTCGATATCTATCAGTAAGGTTTCTTTTTTCGTAAAGGTATATTAGCTACACATTGAGCAGAGCGACACTTCATGACAAAAAATCAATGTATTCTGACGTATTCATAACTAAAAGTTGTCATTATTGTCACATTTTAGTCGAGACAATTTGAAACATTTAACAAATTCTATTATATTTGCACTACTCGAAATTGTCAACATTGACCAAAAGAGCAATATAAAATAAAATGAGAATAGTATCTAACTAACCAATACGTCAAAGTATAACAGGAAGGACTATCTCGATGGTGACTCTTTTCTACAAACTGCATTCTGCGAATGGTTCAGTGGCAAGAAACACAAATAAAAAGCAAGATGGAAAGATTTGACATACGACAATTGATAGGCTAAGCAACAGAATACGATAAAAAGCAGACTCTGGAGGTAAAGAAGCCCAAGAGTTGGTGCAAGAGTGTGAGTGCATTTGCCAATGGTATGGGTGGTAGACTCATATGGGGAATTGCGGATAATGATACGTTGATTGGACTTGCTGATGCCAAAGGGGATGCAGAGAAGATTAGCGAGGCTATCAAAGCGCATATTGACCCTATACCTGACTTTAAACTTTCGTTTGCCAGATGTGAAGACAAAGAGTTTGTGGTGCTCGATGTTATGCCTGGTGATCAGACTCCATACTACTATATTGGCGATGGACAAATGCAAGCCTTCATGCGCGTGGGGAACGAAAGTGTAGTAGTGAGTACCGCAAAACACAAGGAATTGGTATTAAAGGGCTCCCACGTATCGTATGACAGTCAGGTGTCCCGCTGGAAATTCGAAGATATGGCATTCACTGTATTGCGCGCAACTTATTTCAAGCGAACTAATCGTTCGTTTGAGGATAGTGACTATGAATCGTTCGGTATCATAAATGAAAAGGGCTAACTTACGAATGCTGGTGCTCTTATTGCAGACTACTCACCTGTGCGTCACTCTCGACTATTTTGTACTCGCTGGAATGGACTTGACAAGGCTAATGGTGTAATGGATGCATTGGATGACGAGGAATATAGTGGCAGTTTGATTACTCTTTTGCAAGCAGGTCTTGACTTTGTACGTCGCAATTCAAAGAAGGCTTGGCGCAAGACGCCTGATAATCGCCTTGAATATCCTGAATATCCAGAACGTGCCGTAGAGGAAGGCTTGGTAAATGCACTCATTCATCGGAACTATCTTGAGTTGGGGAGTGAAGTACATATAGATATGTATGATGACCGACTTGAAATCTTTTCTCCTGGCGGTCTTGTGGACGGCGGTTCTATCAAGGATGTTGACGTGTTGAATATGGCATCTCGACGCCGTAATCCTATTCTTGCAGATATTTTCAGTCGTCTAAAATATATGGAACGCCGTGGCTCAGGATTCAAAAAGATTGTCTCCGCTTATAAAGAGCATGAAGGCTATACTGAAGGAATGGATCCATCATTCTCAACTCCAAGGGATAGTTTTGTTCTGACATTACCCAAATTTAATGTTATTGGAATTGATGGTGTATATGTCAGCAATAGCGATGATACAGAAGATAATAATGAAGTAGGTGGTCAGAAAGGTGGTCAGAAAGGTGGTCAGAAAGGTGGTCAGAAAGGTGGTCAGAAAGATACTGGCAAAACAATTGACACTATTCTTCAACTTATAAAAGACAACCCAAGTATAACGAGAAAAGTTCTCTCAGAAACTCTTGGCATATCTCCAAGTGCCATTCAAAAACACATTGACCGTCTAAAAGCTGAAGGTATAATTGTTCGTAATGGTGGAGATAGAGGTGGTTCTTGGGAGGTAAGAACCATAGTTAGTGATAAAAACGTAAAATAGTCCTTACTTGGGATTTCTATATTTGTTTGGTTTAACAGCCTCTTTTACATTCTCTTATCGTTCACGTGTGTTTGTAAATATCTGATACACAATAGTGTTTATATTTGAGGAGGTGAAGTAATCCGTAAGCATTACAAATAACATAAACAAGAATAGCGAGTAGCTCAGAAGGGTTACTCGCTATTTGTTTTTGGTCGTGATTCCACGTCAACAAATAAAAAGTGGGTTTCTCCAAACAGGAGTTGCCCACTATGTTTTTGTATTAAGACTTATTCGTGAAAATACTCGTAGTATATGTCTGCAATTGTGTCGGCAAATCCCCAGCCGCAAGGTGATGCCCACTCCATACACTGCCGCAAACGTGGTTTGAAGTGCTCCAATAGGTTATTCTTGGCAATAAATGCCATTGTCTTGTCGAAGTTGTTCTCTACGGATGTATAATACTGCTCCCACATGTCGCCATAGTCGTATGTAAACTGACATGCATTCTCGACATAACATAGCATCAAGTCCGCCAGCTTGTCTGGTGATGGCTTCAACTTCTTATAATCAGATACAGCCTTACGGCACACCGAAAAACGAGTCTTTGGTTCTTTACTGCTTTTCGCTGGATAGAATTCTTCCGTGATGATTTTCTTATACTCCTCCAGCTTTCCGTCTTCGTCTGGATTCGCAAAAAACTCCAGATACTCTTTGGCTTCTTTACGAGCATCATACATTTCCAGAACCATGCCAATGAGTTCTTCCTTTTGCATGGACATGAGTATTTTCTTTACTGTTGCTTTTGACATATCATTTTTTTTAGTGTTTATCCTTATCTTCAAACAGCCGTTACTCTTACCCCTCTTTTTCCAATCTCATCTGCTGCATGGTTTTACCCCCATAGCTAAAATACTTAGGACCTTGGTAAGCGCCAGAAGTATTCTGCATTTCTTCAGGCAGAAATTCGGCAGTAAAAGCGGAGAGCGACCATAGGCGACCTTCATATTCAATCTTGTCGTCGGTAGCAATCTTGACAGGAAGGTGAGTAGCATCAAAAATGATTGTGTCACCAACATTAAGTCCTACCATGTGAAATTTGAACGCAGGTTTAACCTTCTTACGTTTTTTATCCTCGTTGGCAGCATTTATCTTCTTGTCTTCATCCTTACTGCTACTTACAACGGGTTTTCCCTCCACATAAACTGCAAGTTCAGCGTCTTCAAGCAAGTCGGCAATATCGCGCATAATATCGAGAGCTACGGAAGGGGCAATATTAAAGAACTCTCGGTTCTGACGAATGCGCAAGTCCGTCAAACGGTCAATCTGCTTGTGAATCTGTTTTTCAACCTTATCATACTTCGCGGTTTTCAATGTAGCATATATTTCAAAAGGCAGAGGAACGGCAGTGTTATCCAACTCCTTAGAGCGAACATCCACCGGACGTGAGCTCTTACCAATCTTAACCCAATCCTCACGAAAACTTGGATTAGTAAGAATGTAAACATAGCCTTGGTTGTTTTCGTTACTCATATTGAATATATATTGTTTCAGAATAATGTACAGTTAGTCACTTTCTTTTATCACCTCCCAGTGTCCTGTTTTATCACTTCCTACATAATGGATGAGATTCATGTCACGAAGGACATAGAGGTCACGCTTTGTTGTTCGAAGACTAATGCCTAAAGCAACAGATAAATTTTGTGCATTTACCGTGCCATTTTTCGTGCCATTTTCCTGAACGGTACTTGGATGGAACTTGGGCGGTCAAACTCATTTTCGGTTGTCCACTCAGCCATCAATGTCGCTTTCAAAATGAATGCATCAACGTGGAACGATGGGATAGCGCAACCTTTTGTTTCCAGTTCATTACAGATACGGTCAATACCCTTGCCAAACTCCTTGACATACTTGTATGCCTTGAGGTATTGGGCAATCTTCGGATTGCGAGAGAAATGTGTGTGACGGATATTTTATTGCGCACCAATCTCTTGTTTGAGGGTAAAATTACTAAAAATAATTGGAATAAATGCAGATATGCTCAAAAACAAAAATAAACGAGAAAAAATGATGAATTAAAAAAGTAATATATTTTGTGCTTGCTCATTTTAACCCAAATCGGTCATTAGGACGGCTATTTTTGTGGTTGCTTTCGTAACTACTTGATAACGAGTGTTTTGCTGATTGAATTTTCTAATGACCGCCATTAGAAAAATGACTTTATAAATAACTTATTTTCAAAGCATTACAAACTTAACCATGGATTTATGTACTTCTAACGACCGATTTGGGTTAAACAGATAAAAAATCCGTGTAATCCTTTTGGTTACACGGAATTTTTTTATTTTTGTATCATTGAAGTGTTTCAGAATTGTTAGTAAAATGTAATCTATGAATTTTCAAGAATTGCAAGAAGCCAAACAGACGTTTAGAATCCATAGCTTGGAAAAAGAATTCAAGGACGTTTGTAAATGTCGGGAAAAATTTGTGCGTCGATTCAATCCTGACAAAATAAAATCAATGTCTATTGATGAATATGTGATAGGACGGCAAAATAAAGAAAGTTTTTGCTATATCATAGAGCGCACATTGGATAAACTTGGGCGAATTACAGGAGTGTCTTCTGGGAAGTTTGGGGTCTGGTATTCGCCAGAAGAACACTCTTATAATTTTAGGTCTAAATTTGGTACAAATTATAAAGAAGCTTTCAATAATATTAAGAAATCGATTTTGGAACTTCTTGAGGCTGGTAAAAAACACGATTGTGATGCTATTGTTGAAAATCCACTACACTCGTTCTTAAAGGGTAAAATATTGTCTGTGTATTATCCAGAAGACTATCTGAATATTTTTTCAGAACCACATCTTGATTATTATTTGACTTTTTTTAATCTAGATACCAAGGATTTGAAAAAATCTAATGTGCTATACAAGAGAGAGGCTTTGCTGGACTTTAAAAATATGGACAAGGATATGAGAACGTGGTCTGTCAATATGTTTGCAGTATTTTTGTGGTCTCATTATCCCAAAACTCCATTGAATCCTAGAGAAGTCGCGGTCAAACAAAAAGAAAAAGAACTCGAGTTCCCAACCATTGATTCTTATTCTTTTGTCGATATGCATCTGTTAAAAGAAAAACAATCATTTTGCAGTAAAACGCATACGGATAAATCGTTACCAGATTATGAGAAAGAGGCAAGAGTATGTAAGAAGTTAGGTGATAGAGGCGAGTATGTTGTGAAATTGGCAGAAGAGGATAGGCTTGTAAAAGAAATGGGGCTTTCAAAATCAAAAGCAAAGAAACTTGTAAAATGGGTTTCGCGTGAAAGTGACTCTTATGGATATGATATAAAATCTGTCAGTAATGATGAGACTGAAAGATTCATTGAAGTGAAGGCAACTAAAGGTAAGGTCGGGAGCTTAGATTTTTATTATACAGAGAATGAATATGAAACTGCAAAAAAATATGGTGAGAATTACTATATTTATGTAGTATTTGAAATTCTCACGCCTAATCCTAAAATATGGGTTGTGAAAAATCCTTTTATGGAAGCAAATCGAATATGTATGACTCCTGTAAAGTACAAAGTTAGATTTTCTGCAGAGTAAATATAGATGTAAAAACAAGCCTCGGCTTCATGAGACAATCACGAAGCCGAGGCTTTATTTTTTTTACTTCTTCCTAACCGGAATCAGTTTAACTGTGCCATTTAGGCCCGAAGGAACAGGTTGCCAGTAGTCGTATTTCTTGCGAGAATATTTGAGGTCTACGACGTTTATTTCGTTGAATTTGCGCCATTCCTTGCCCTCGCGGTCTAGTTGTGCAATGCGGTTGGCTGGCAGATTCGTCACCTCTACCTCGATGGTGTTCGAGCCACTCTTTAGGAATTTGCCCACGTTCAGACGGTAAGGAACAGCCCATGCGCAGCCCGCGTCGCTGCCGTTCACCTTAACTCTTGCGCTCTCGCGAACGTCGCCAAGGTCCAGAACCCAGTCGTCAGCCTTTATTTCGGGCATTTCGAACGAGATTGAGTACTTTCCTGTGCCCATGTTCGTCTTGGCATCGGTGTTGTCGAGTTCTGTCCACGATTTAGGCTCGTCAATGTCGAATGTGCCAGAGATTGAAGGTACGCTCTCGACAAACGACAGCTTCCAGCCGTGGTCGAGGCTGATGCTCACTGCTCCGTCGGTCTGGTAATTCCAGTTGGCAAGCGATACAGACGATGGCTTGTCGAATGTCTGAAGAATCACGCTCTCACCGCTGTGAAGTTGAAGATAAACCTGTGTCTTGCCGTCCTTCTCGCGCACCAGAGCCTTTCCGCTTTCGCCCGTCATTGGGTTGAACAGACACGCCTCGGCTGCCTTCTTTCCCAGCGTAACCCAGCCGTCCACGCCATTCTTCTGCAAAGACGAAATAAAGTAGTGGCTGCCTGTTGCGTTGCTTCGGCGAATGCAATGCAGACCGTTTACCGTGCGCATCTCCTCTGGAGCGATGTTGCAGAGTTTCAGTGTCTTCGGATAGTCCGAGCCGATGATTATTCTGCCTTTGCCAAATCTGTTTTCGCCCTCTGATACATCAGGTAACATCGCCTTAATCTTCTTGAAAGCCGCGCGACGCTTCTCCAGATTTCCGTAGCCCGGAACATCGGTAGGGTAGTTGTCGAGGAATACCACCGTTGCGCCTTGCTTTGCCAGATTCACAAGTTTTTGCAGAATGTCAGTCGGCATAAGGTGAACCGCCGGAATGACTATTGCCTTGTATGCCGCGCCGCCCTTAGTCACGAGCGACTGATTCTTGTACTGAAGCGAGCGGATGAAGTTGTCGCTGATGTAGTCAACGTCGTATCCGCTGTTTATAATCTTGTTTACCGACTCGATGAAGCGTGGCGCGCGGTCCTTCATGTGATGTATGTCGAACATCAGAAGTCTGCCGCTCTGCTCGTTCCACATGTCGTAGACTGGCAGATAAACGAGGAAGTCGTTGTCGGGCTTGCCCCACTGAAGGAACGACTGGCATCTGGTTATGTAGTCGAAGAAGTAAGGAGCGTCGCGCCAGATTGTGTTTGTCGGTGACATATCAACCGATGCGTAGAATTTCCAGCCCGGCCACTCGTCTTGCTTTGGAGAGTAGCAGATGCCGTGGAAGAACACATGGTTTACACCCGAAACGAACATCAGGTCGATGTCGGGCTTACATTGGCTTAGCGATGTGCGGAAGTGCTCTGTAAGCCATGTGAAGGTCTCGGAAGAGGTGAACTGCTTGCCCGAGATGTGCGCTCCCGACGACGCATATTTCAGCATGGAGAGGTCGGAGTCGTTCTGTTTCTTGAGCGAGTCTTCGCGTAAGCCCTTTATGTGGAATTGCGAAAGACCGAATCCCTCGCACTCTGGAATGTCTACCGATGCGTACACGTCAATCAGGTTGGCTGGCGAGCCGTGTGCCTGATTTCGTGTTATCGCGCCGTTCTTGTGTGCCCAGTCTGTCCACGTTTTTGTGAAGTTTGTGAGCAGAAGTTCGCCAAGCGTCTCGCGATAGTCTGCCACTATTCGGCAAGTTATGTCGTTTCTCTTTTCGTCCAGAAATTCAAGGAAGTGGTCTTCGAGCTTGTAGCCGCGTCGCTTTGCAAACTCATCGAGTAGGGCAGGAGTCCAGTCTGCTCCGTAAACTTCATACGAGTCGTTGAAGAATGTGTGCGGATAAGCCGTGCCGTTCTCCTTGAAAGCCTTGTCGAACCGAGCCAGATAACTGTCTACCGAACTCTTGTTAAAGTGGTCGATAACATATCCTTCGCCACCCGGAGCGGCTCTCTTTACCATCTGTCGTGTTTTTCCGACATACAGAACTACGATGTCCCACTTTCCGGCAGGAGCGTTCCAACTGAGTTTGCCGTCCTTTGCCTGTGCCGTGATGTTTAGGCTCTTGCCTTTCTGATAAGCCATCACGCGGCTCAGATACGCGCCTTTCTCCTGCTTCTTGTTCTGGATTGTGATGTCGAGCGAGATGTTTTTGCCGCCTTCAACGCTGTACTGTTGGAAGATTGCCATCGTGGCGGCTTGTTCCAACTTCACTTCAGGACCGCCGAAAGGCCAGCCCGTTCCTGTTGCCATGTCAATCTCAACGCCGTCATTCTTGCCGATTGACTGCGTTTCCTTCAGCATATCCATCCATTTTGCCGACAGATACGGAATGTTGTTGGCATCGTTGTTCTTCACGCCGTAAATAGGCGTAATTTCCAGACCGCCTATTCCTGCTTTCGAATAGAGGTCGATGTTGTAGCGCAGATTCTCCTTGTCTACTGCGCTGCCCAGCCACCACCAGCGTGCAGCCGGCTTAGCCTCGGGCAGAGCCTTTGGCCACGACTGAGCCTGAGATTGCAGGCTGATAAACGACAGGGCAAATATTGATAAATGTTTGATGTTCATAAAGTTTGTTTTAATGTGATTTTAGTTTCCGTCGGGCTTCTGAACGTCGATGAACGGACTGTTGTTCCATTTGAAGGTCGAAACGTCATCTGGCTGTGCCGGATTGAACGGCTTGTAATCCTCGCGCAGATTCTTCAGCAACGGCAGATTAAGCTGCTTCATGCCCTCGATGATACATTTTGCCAGTTCGTACGCGCCGTAAGGGTTGAAGTGCGTGTTGTCTTCCATATCCTTGTCCATGCCCGGGAACGAGCCTTTTTTGTAGTGTACGAATGCTTTTTTAGAGTTCTCCACGCCCATTGTCTCGTAGAAGGTGCGTGTCATGTCGTGCAGTTCTATAACCTGAACATTCTCGCGCTTTGCTACTGCTCGCATTGCGTCAGGATAGTCGCCGTGAGTCTCCTTTATCTTTCCGTTCTTGTCGAAGCTGCGACGCTGCGTTGGAGTTACGAAGATTACGGTTGCACCCTTTGCGCGCGCCATGTCGGTCATCTCTTTCAGATGTGTGCTGAAGTTGTAGTACGCGCCCTTGCCCGGACCTTTCTCCTTCTGGTCGTTATGTCCGAACTCGATGAATACGTAGTCGCCCTTTTTCAGAAGCGAGTGAATCTTCTTGAATCTGTTTGCCCCGATGAACGACGATGCTCTCTCGCCGCTCTCTGCGTAGTTCGCAAAGCTTATTCCGTCGTCGAACCATCGTGTAATCATCTGTCCCCAGCTTGCCCAAGGCTCAAAGTCTTGGTCAACCACGGTAGAGTTTCCTATAAGGTATACGGTCGGAACGTTGTCTATGCGTTCAATCTTCATTTCCGAAACTGCCGGAGCGTCGCCGTTGAACTCGATTGTCAGCTTGTCGTCCCAGTTCAGCTTGTTCTTCTCGCGAGGCTTTATCTTCACCGCGCTTCCGTCCGAAATCTTCGTGTCGCGCTTGTTCACCACGAAAGAGAATTCCTTGAATTCGCCTTTCTTTGTTGCCACGTTCTCTACGAACAGACGGCGCGATTCGGCTCTTACCGATGTGCTTGCCTTTGCCTTCTTGCTTCCGAGGCGAACGGTAACCTTGTAGTTTCCGTCGGGAACGTTTACCGAGAAGTAGAACGGCGTTGCAGCCTTTCGCGGAATGTTTATGAAGTCGTATCCGTAGCCTTTCTCAACAGAGAACGAGTCGGCTGCTGTTATGTTCGTAGCCGTCTTGCTTTTCTGCCCGAAGGTGAAGTTAAAACTCTGAGCCTGTGCCTGAATCATGGCACACAGGATGATGGCTGATATAAAAATGCGTTTCATATTTCTTGAAAATAATACGCCAATTTGGGATAAATTATACACTTCTTACCATAGTGTTTTGTTTCTGTAAAACATCACAGAATTGATTATCTGTGTGTTATACTCGTTATAGACGCTGAAAGCGTCTCCGCTTAGTAACCGTAGGTCGGAACGACCTGCGGAATAAAAACTATCAACAACAAGCACTCTGAAAGAGTGCCCCATCTTTCGCAATGGACGACCGCTTTCAGGGTCGATTATATTTGTATCATTTCAGTCCGCAGATCCTGTGCGGATGCTGCGGTTACTGATAGGTGACGCTTTCAGCGTCATTACGGATAATCATTTACTAATGTAAGAAGAGGGAGTTTCTTATCCCGAACTCACGTAAATAATCACAGATTCATACAAACCCTTATGTATGAATCTGCGATTTTCTTGTTTATAAGTTATTTTTTCAGTTTGTAAAGTTCTGTTCCGGCAAGAAGGAAGCAGCCTATGCCGTAGTCCTCAAAGTCAGGGAAGTTGTTGTAGCCAACAGGCTGTCCGTCCTTAGGCTCTTTTCCTGTACCCTGAACGTAGCCCAACATTCCGTTGTCTGGGTGGATACACTCCTTAACCATGTTGTTCCAAGCCTTTTCTATTACTGGCAGATATGTTGCGCGGTCAAGAATGCCTGTTCTGATGCCGTATGCCATACCATATATAAATAGCGATGTACCCGAAACTTCCTTGCCTCCGAAGTTGCTCTCGTCGTGCATACTTACGTTCCAGTATCCGTCGGCGCGCTGACAAGCCTTTATCGCCTTGCTCATAGCCACAAAGTCGTTGATGTAGTCCTTGCGATGAGGCTCGTTTGCCGGAATCTCGTCGAGAACGCGTACAAGTGCCGCATAAACCCAACCGTTACCGCGTGCCCAGTAGCAGTTCTTTCCGTTAGGCTCTTTGTAAGGCGGGTCAAAATCCTTGTCTCTCCACCACAAGCCTTCCTTGGCGTTATACATGCCGGCCTCGCCCTGCTTGTTGCGTGTGTAGGCATACATATCCCACATCTTGTTCCAGTATTTAGGCTCGTTCAGAGTCTTGCCCAGTTTTGCAAGCACCGGCATACCCATCTGAATGGCATCAATCCACCACCAGTCGCTGTCGTCAGGATTGTTTACAATCATGTCGGCGTTTATTATGGCGTTCTGAATCATCTTCCAGTCGTGAGTAAGGCGATACATATCTATATATGTCTGGCTGCAACAGTAGTCGTCGGCATCTTTTGTTGTGTTGCCGTTGCGGGGAGTCCACTTGTGCTGCTCGCCCCAGTCGTAGGTATATTTGAAATACGCGTCTCTTGGCTGGATGGCATAGAGAGCCATCAGTCCTTCGTAGTACACGGCGCGAGTCCACAGACTGCTTGGTCGCATCTTCTTGACGTATGTTGGAAGCGTAGGGTCTGGATACTTCTTCATAAAGTAGCCGTTCACTTTCTCAACAGAGGCAAGTATCTCCTTCTGCGATGGCAACTGTGCAAATACAGTAGATGTACTTGTAACTATTCCTGCTACTGCACAAAGAATAACCTTTTTAAGTTCCATAATAAAAGTTTTTTATTTGTTATTAAATCTTATAGTTGGCGCAAAGTTAATAAAATTAGGTTAATAAAGAGGGTGAGTTATTGGTATTTTATATCGTGAATTTGGCACTTAACGTGCTGGATAAAGCCTTTTTTACTAAAATTAAACTTAAAGTAAACATTTTTTTACTTGTTTTTCCGTAACAATATTTATATTTGCAATGTTACTATTAAGAATTTAGTTTTTGGTTCAAACAAGATATCCTGAAAAAAGCACAGAGTTGCGTTGGATTTAATATATTGAGAAAAAAGTTTAATAACCTTTAAAACATTAGAAATGAATCTAAGATCCTTTGGTGAAGGAAATTTGTTGTTCGCAGCATTATTCTGCTCGGCGTTTGCGGGCGTTAATGTAAATGCAACGGCAAAATCCGCTCCTGCCATAAGCGCAGAAGAACCTGAAACAGTTTTTAAAGGAACTGTTGTTGACAATTCGGGAAGCCCAATTATTGGTGCTAACATCCTTGTAAAGGGAACAAGTACTGGTACTATCAGCGACTTTAATGGTGACTTCATGATTAAGTGTCGCAAGACCAACTTGCTTGAAATTTCTTACATTGGATATATTACCCAGACAGTTAAGGTTTCGCAGAACATGCGAGTAGTTCTTGCCGAAGACGACCGCGCCCTCGATGAGGTTGTGGTTGTTGGTTACGGTGTGCAGCGTAAGACCGACGTTACCGGATCTATGGCACGCGTAGGCGAGAAGGAACTTAAGGCTATGCCTGTAAGCAATGCCCTCGAAGGTATGCAGGGTAGAGCTGCCGGTGTTGATATCACCAACAGCCAGCGTCCGGGTGAAGTCGGTGGAATCAACATTCGTGGTGTCCGCTCTCTTACTGCAAGTTCCGACCCATTGTATGTTGTTGATGGTATGATTACCTCTAACGACCTTAGTTCTATCAATCCATCTGATATCGAGTCTGTCGATATCTTGAAGGATGCCTCTGCAACTGCCATCTACGGTTCGCGTGGTGCGAATGGTGTTGTCCTTATCACTACTAAGAAAGGTAAGGAAGGTAAGATGAGTGTTAATTATTCTGGTACTGTTAAGTTCGAGACTCTTAGCGATGTTGCCGAAAATATGTCGGCTGCCGAATGGCTCGACTATTCACGTCTTGCTAAATATACAGCCGGAAACTATGCTTCTGAAATTGGTTCAGATGGTAAGATTATTCCTGTTGAGTCTATAGATAGGAATCTTTACGGAAGTGTTGCTGCTTCTTGGAAGAATATCGAGAAGGCATACGCAAGCGGTTCTTACAATCCTGCATTGGTAGGCGAGTATGACTGGACTTCTCACGGAAAGAGAACAGGCGTGACTCACGACCATAACATTAACTTCTCTGGCGGTACTGAAAAGTTCCAGGCATACGGCTCATTTGGCTATTTGAACCAGAAGAGTGTACAGCCAGGTCAGGAATATTCACGTTATTCTGCTAAGGTAACATTCGATGCTGAGCCTCTTCCTTATCTTAAGTTGGGTGCTTCTATCAACGGTGCTTACACCGAGCAGGATTATGGTTACAGTTTTGCTGGAGGTAAAACTGGTGCTGGTGACTACTACAATGCACTTCGTGGAATGTTGCCTTGGACTGTTCCGTACGACGAGAATGGCGATTATATCCGTAATCCCGCCAATGGCGATGTAAACATAATCAATCCAATAAATGAACTTAATTTGCAGGTTAACTCGCGTAAAAGACTCAATGTTTCGGGTGTTTTCTATGCTGATGTTAATTTCGGCAAGATGTGGAAGCCTCTCGAAGGATTGAGATATCGTGTTCAGTTCGGTCCTGAGTTCCGTCAGTATGAGACTGGTACTATGAACAAGTACGGCTCTATCAGCTCTGATAATAGCCGTAAGGCAAGCTGGAGTCGCAACCAAAATAGAAACTGGGTACTCGATAACCTTATTTACTATGATAAGGTATTTGCGGATGTTCACAAGATTGGTATCACTTTGATGCAGAGTGCAACAAAGAATCATTACGATACTATGTCTATCAGCAACTCGGCTTTGACTTCAGATTCAGAACTTTGGTACAATCTTGGTCAGCCTGCAGATAGTGCAACACCTGCAACTGGTTATAGCGAATCACAGATGGCTTCATACATGGCTCGTTTGAACTACTCATTTATGGATAAGTATTTGCTTACAGCTTCTATCCGTCGAGATGGTTCTTCTGTTCTTTCTGCTGGTCACAAGTGGGATAACTTCGGTTCTATTGCCTTGGGTTGGCGTATCGACCAGGAAGAGTTTATGCAGGATGTTGACTGGGTAAGCCAGCTGAAGCTTCGTGCTGGTTATGGTTCATCTGGTTCTTCTGCTATTAACCCATACGATACAAAGGGTGCACTTCAGACTTTGTATTATCATTGGGGAAGTACTTCTGCTTTGGGTTATCTTGGCTCTGATGCTTCAGCAAAGACTCCGAATAAAATGGCTAACCAGAATGTAGGTTGGGAGCGTACAACTCAGACAAACATTGGTGTTGACTTTGCTATTTTTAAGAGCCGAATCAGCGGTACTATTGATTACTATATGAATAAGACCGACGATATCCTTACAGCGATGAATATTCCTTCAATCTCAGGATATACTTCAACAATGGCTAATGTGGCTGCTTCTAAGGGTTGGGGTGTTGATGTTCAGTTGAGTGCGATTCCATACCAGGGCAATGGTTTCAAATGGACTACAACTCTAACATGGTCTAAGGATAAGAGTGAGATTACTGAACTTGCAAACGGTGCAACGGAAGATTGGGCTAATAAGTGGTTTGTAGGCGAAGAAATCTTGGTATTTGCAGACTTTGTTTATGACGGAATCTGGACAACTGCCGAGGAAGAGTTGGCAAAGAAGTACAACCGTAAGGTTGGACAAATCAAAGTTAAGGATTTGGACGGTGATGGAGATATTGATGCAGATGACCGTTGCAAGTCTATAGGATCAGTTCGCCCATCATGGAGCGGTGGTTGGAACAATACACTTACATATAAGAATTGGGAACTCTCATTCTTTATCTTCTCTCGTTGGGGATTCACCGTAAATCAGGGCGCTCTTACACTCGACGGTCGTTTCATGCAGCGTAAGATTGACTACTTTGTACCTGGATATAACGAGAATGCAGAGTACTATCAGCCAGGTATCAACGGTGAGAGCCAGGATCAGTACCAGAGTGTAATGAACTATCAGGATGGTTCTTACATCAAGTTGCGTAACGTATCTCTTGGCTACTCTTTGTCGCCAAAGCAGCTTAACGGTACAGGACTTTCAAACCTAAAGATTTACGCTCAGTTGATGAATCCTTGCACACTTTACAGTAAATGTAAATGGTTGGATACCGACCTCATGAACTACGATAACAATACAAGAATCCTGGGTTCTACAACAACAATCCGTGGCTTCGTTATCGGTCTTAACGTAGGATTCTAATTATTAACATCAGTAAGAAAAAAAGATTATGAAATTAAATAGAATTTTATTCTCGTCTTTGTTCTTGGCTTCGATGGGTTTTGTTGCGACCGGATGTAGCGACAGTTTCCTTGATGAGGAGCAGCTTAATCGTAAGAACCTTGACTATTACAAGTCTGAAGATGGTATAAACGATCTTATTACAGGTACATATTCAACTCTTGGTTGGAAGTTCAACTACAGCTGGGGCTACGGATTGTACAATATGGGTGTCGACGAATATACCGATGCCAACAACGAGGTGGCATCAATGAATGGTTATTCAACCCTTATCTCTACAGAAGGAACTTACATTCCAGGCTTGGCAGACAATATGTATAACCGTATTGAAGCAGCGAACAGAGCCATTGAAAATATACCTTTGTATTATTCAAAGACTCTGGACACTTATAATACACGTTTGGGAGAGGCTTACTTCTTCCGTGCATATTGCTATTTTGAGCTCGTTAAGACATACGGAGCTGTGCATTTGAAGTTGAAGCCAACAGAGTCTGATAAGGAGACTTACTTCCCAAGAAATACAGAGGATGAGTGCTTTGCACAGATTATAAGCGACTTTACTGAGGCATATAACTTGTTGCCTGAAAAGCCAGAGGCTACTGGTAGAGTAACAAAGTATGCTGCTGCGCACTTCCTTGCAAAGGCTAAACTTACACGCGCAAGCGAGCTTTATTCAGGCTGGAATTCTTCTTATATAAGTTCAGACTTGAACGATGTTATCAAGCTTACAAAGGAGGTTATTGCAGCTCATCCTCTATGTGCTGATTTCGCTTCTTTGTGGAACTATACTAAGCCTGATGGTGCCAACGAGAGTGTCTCTGAAATCGTTTTGGCTGCCCAGTTCACTCTTGATGAGGCAACACAGGGACGTTTCGGAAACCAGGCACACTTGGCATTCCCTGCCGTTTATCAGGATATGGCTGGAACAAAGCGTGATATCTCGGGCGACCGTGAGTTCTGCTACTTGCGTACAACAAACTACACTCTCGATGTGTACGACCGTGTAAACGACTCTCGTTTCTGGAAGACATTCATTACTTGCTACGGCTGTAATGATACAAAGGGTGCTCCAACTTACACAAAAGAACAGGATAGGGCAGGTGCTCTTCCGCCAACTCGTTATTCCGTTTTGGATGATGATGGGAATATTATATCAGTATATGGTCCAGAGGATGCTGAGGTACAAGCAACAATTCGTCCAAAGGAGAATCCGAAACCAGATGAGCCTAAGAATGATACGACTTATAGCAAGCGTTTTGTAGGTGGTAATCTTGGTATTAGATATATAGTAAATAATGTTGGTGACGAAGAATACAAGCAACTTGTTGGCAAAGATGAAAAAGGAAAGGATGTTATTGTTGAAGGTCAGGTTACACGCAATGGCGTAATGCAGGCTCCTCACACATTCGTCCGCTACTTCGCAGGCGAGGAACAGAATTGGGTAACTGGTCACGGAAACTATGGCAACTTTGCTCAGAAGAAGCGTTTCGTTGCAAACGGAAAGCATCGTGATGGTTCGCGTACTACTATTGCATCTCAGTTCGGTAATCGCGACGCTATCGTTGCACGTTCTGCCGAGGATGTATTGATGTGTGCCGAGGCATACGCTCGCAAGAAAGAGTACGCCAAGGTTGTTGAGATGATTAACATGCTTCGTGAGCGTGCCGGATATGCCGAGGGCGAGGACCGTTCTATCCATGTTGATGGTGGTGCTGCTTATGTAAACAACACAGCTTGTGCAGGCAAGGGTGGCGGTTATAGTGCAGATGGTGCTATCTACACAACTGCTAACACTTACTATGAGTCAAACAAGATTGAAGAAGTGACAACAGAGTCAACAAAGAACAATCTGCTTTTGAACGATGTAAATGACATTCTTAATTCCGAAATCGATAATAAGATTTTCGCTGCACTTAAAGCAACAGGCGGCGAAATGTTCAAGGGAGACGAAGAGTATCAGAAGGTTATGAACTTCATCCTTAACGAACGTACTCGCGAGCTTACAGGTGAGTACACACGTTGGGAGGACTTGGCACGCCAGCGTCAGCTTGAGGTAAGACACAAGGCATTTAACGATGCAGGCGTTCGTGGTCAGGGTACATTTAACCCTAAGATTCATTACTATCGTCCAATTCCACAGGGATTGCTCGATGCCTTGACTGACGAAAGCGGAAAGTCTTTGAGCTCAGATGCAAAGGCTGCATATCAGAATCCTGGATATTAATATTTTTAATTCATAGAGACTGTTCATGTTTTATTAGCAGGCGCGCACTGGGGAGTGCGTGCCTGTTTTTTTCACTCTCTTTTTCTTTTCTCATCTCGAATCTACCCCCTTGCTACCCCCTTGCTATCCCCTTGCTACCTCCTTGCTACCTCCTTGCTACCTCCTTGCTACCTCCTTGCTACCTTCTTCCTACCTCCTTGCTACCCCCTTGCTACCTCCTTGCTACCTTCTTCCTACCTTCTTGCTACTATCTTGCTACCTTCTTCCTACTGTCTTGTTACCTACTTCCTTCTGGCTTCCTTGAACATACCCTTAATGTTGCTTCATCGTACCTTGGACGTACCTTGGATGTACCTTGGACGTACCTTCCCCGTACCTTGGACGTACCTTGCCACTATTTCGTATTTCCAAAAAGGATATTTACGCCAATAATTGTTCGCTATATATCCAGAACTATCAATTTTGAATTTTGAATTATGAATTATGAATTGTCAACTGTGAATTGTTAATTCTGAATTATGAATTATGAATTCCTTTTTTTCAACTTTCTTTCTCTTGCAGATGCTTAAAACCCGAGCGAAATCCGAAGGCATCCCGAAGAAATCTCACAACAGGCATTAGCAGACGCTGAAGGCGTCTCCGCTCAGTAACCGTAGGTCGGAACGACCTGCGGGATAGGACACCATCAACGGCAAGCACTCTGAAGGAGTGCCCCATCAGTTGCAATGGGCGACCGCTTTCAGGGTCGGTGATATTCGTGTCTTTTCAGTCCGCAGATCCTACGGATGCTGCGGTTACTGAGAGGTGACGCTTTCAGCGTCATTCCGAAGTAGCGTATGATTTGTGATTTGCATTTGCCATTGAATAAAGAAATTTCGACCTACTCATCACCTGCCTTTGATATACTTTTGATATAGCCAACATATAGCCAACATATAGCTAACATATAGCCAACATATAGGCTACATATAGCTTGCATATACCTTCCATATACCTTGCCTATACCTTGCCACTATTTTGTATTTGCCAAAAGAATAAATCCAATATAAATTGTTCCTTATTACACCATGACGTTCAGCCGAATTTGCAATTCGGCTGAGAAAAAAGTCGGGAATTTGTCGCTCGAACTCCGTTCGCTTGCTACCGAAGGGACGCAAGAATTCCCACCGCAGAAAAAAGTTGTGCTAAGCCGAGGGAATGCAAGAGTTTCCACCGCAGAAAAAGTCGTTATGTTGTACGTAACATTTTGTCGCTTTGCGACAATGGGAGTTGCAAACTCCCGTTTAGTGATGCTGCCGAATTCGGAAATTCGGCAGAACTAAGAGGGGGTAAAGCTACCGAATTCTTGCGTCCCTTCGGTAGCAAGCGATCATAGGTCGAACGCGGAATTTTGGCAGAACATAGCGTCATTACGAAGTAGCGTATGATTTGTGATTTGCATTTGCCATTGAATAAAGAATTTTCGACCTACTCATCACCTGCCTTTGATATACTTTTGATATAGCCAACATATAGCCAACATATAGCTAACATATAGGCTACATATAGGCTACATATAGCTTGCATATACCTTCCATATACCTTGCCACTATTTTGTATTTACCAAAAGAATAAATCCATCATAAATTGTTCTTTATTGTTTTCGAATTGTTAATTATGAATTCTGAATTCTGAATTCTGACTTCTGACTTCCTGTTTTTTCAACTTTAAATTTTCAACTTTCAAGTTTAAAAATTGTCAATTGTCAACTGTGAATTGTGAATTGTTTATTATATTTGTAGCACAATTTCATTAACTATAATTAAAACAAATACTAACAAAAAATCATGAGAAGAGAAGCATTCAAGATGTTCCTGAAGCCGGGCTTCGAGGACGAGTATCAGAAACGCCATGCAGCCATCTGGCCAGAGTTGAAGAAGATGCTGTCGGACGGCGGTGTTCGCAACTATTCGATTTACTGGGACAAGGATACAAACATACTTTTTGCATATCAGGAGATAGAAGGTGAGGAATCGTCGCAAGACATGGGCGCAAACCCAGTTGTGCAGAAGTGGTGGGACTACATGGCAGACATTATGGAGGTGAACGAAGATAATTCTCCGGTAACTATCCCATTGTCAGAAAGATTTCACATGGATTGATAGAAATTAGTGTTTTTTTAGTATCTTTGCCTGCGTATATATCTTATAATTACTAACTGTATCGAAAGGCAAGGATGCTAAAAAAACTTTTATCAGTATTACTGATTACTTTTACGGCTGTTGGTGCTACGGCACAAGTGCAGTCATCTGATTATTACCGTTTTAAACAATATTCAACCCCCGACGGATTGCCAAACAACATGGTACATCAGGTGTACCAAGACAACGACGGCTTTCTGTGGGTGGCTACATACTACGGTCTGTTCCGCTATGACGGATATAACGTAAGCGCGCTGCGGACAGACTTTCATATCAAGAACATTCTGCCAAGCAGCAACGTTCTTTGCGTAAGGGAGAATGCGCAGAACCGCCTTTTTATCGGTACGCACGGCGGACTCTCAATCTACGATAAGCGTACGGGTGCAGTGAAAAGTTACACCGCCAACGGATTCGACAAACAGCGACTTAATGATATTTATGTTGCCTCGGACAAGAAAGTATATCTGGGCTACATTCGCGGTATGGCTTACTACGACGAGGCTAACGACTCGGTTGTGGCTATGACGCACAAGGTATGCGAGGGAGATATCCCCGAAGGCGTTAACATTCAGGGAATTATAGAGGATGCAAACCATAATCTGATAATCGGAACGTGGAGCAACGGCTTGTATCACTTTAACGTTAAGACAAAGGTCTTTACGCACTTCAATCCGTTTGGCGACAACACGCGCATCGTAAAACTCTACCGCGACTCCAACGGCTCGATGTGGGCTGGAACATGGGGCTCGGGATTCTTCCGCTTTAAGATAGATGTAAAGAACTATAAGGTTGATTACGAGCATTGGGCAAGTTCGGGAGGCGAGCGTTCGCTCATCTCAAACTACGTTCTTTCAATCTGCGAAGATGCAAACAAATGCCTGTGGCTGGGCACTCGCGACGGTGTGAGCATTATGCCGCTGGGCAGCGTGGGCACGTTTACCAACTATCAGGAGAAGGACAACCGCCACTATCTGCCGGCGCACGAGATAACATCGGTTATGCGAAGCAATAACGGTATCATCTGGCTTGGCTCGCAGGGCGATGGAATTCTGCGTGCCGAGGTCAATTCGGGCGCATTCACAACTATCGATTTTAAGCAGTTTCCGGCATTCAATACAAACCATATCAGCGGATTATATGTAGAGCCTAACGGCGCAATATGGGCTGGCATCGGCTATGGCATCGGTTATCTGCATGGAGGAAACGCCGTTAATGTAACGTCGTCTAAACTTCCGTATGCGGTAAAATACAGCCGAAGAACCAACGAGATTTTGGCAGTTACTCAGGACTGCGGCGTTACGGTATGCAACGGCGGAAAGGTGTTGAGGCAGTATCTTGTTGAAAACTGCGGATTCATTCCGCACAACTTGGTCTTTGATGTGTGCGAGGACCACGACGGCAACTGGTGGGTTGGCTCGTACAGGGGCTTGGGAATAAAATACAAGGACGGCAGGGAGTTCTGCATGAGTTCTGTTCCTGGCGCGCACAACGGACTTCTGCAAGAAACAACGCAGGTTATCGAAACGGCTGACAAGACTATCTGGCTGTGTACCAATGGTAAGGGCGTGGTTCACATTTCTGGCAGGTTGAACAATCCGCGTATGTTCGTGTGCCAGACTTACAGTCATGAAAATGAGCAACTTCCGGTTGATAATCCGTCATGCATCTATCAGGACAAGAAAGGCAGAATATGGGTAGGTGCGGAAGGCGCAGGACTCTGTCAGTATGATACAAAGAACGACTGCTTCACATCTGTCCATGCCAAGTACAACCTTCCGGGAAATATGGTGAACAGCATTCAGGAAGATGAGAACGGTAATCTGTGGATTGGAACGAACAACGGACTCGCCTGCCTTATTCTCGACGGAGAGCTGTCGGGCAAGGTGAGAGTGTTTACCGTTGCCGACGGATTGCCGGATAATTTCTTCAACATTCGTTCGGCTTTCTTCCGGGATGGTGTTCTGTATTTCGGCTGTGCCAACGGAATTGTTGCCTTCCGCTCGGACATCGTGAACAAGAAGAGCGGCACTCCGTCAATACATATCACCGACATCGTTATAGACGGCAAGTCGCTTTCCGACTACGACGATGAGGTGCGCACCAAGATTTCGAAATTCACTCCCGATTTTACAAACAAAATCGTTATTCCATACAACGCCAACAGCTTCGAGATTGAATTCGCATCGCTTACATACACCATGCCAAAGCAGAATCGCTACGCCTACAAACTCGAAGGCTATGACAAGGAATGGCAGTATGTCGATTCAGACCATCGCGAAGCTCGATATTCAAACCTTGCATCGGGAACATACGTCTTTAAGGTTAAGGGAACGAACGAAAACGGCGAGTGGAGCGAGGTTAAGACCATTACCGTGGTTATCACTCCGCCGTGGTGGCTCACTTGGTGGGCGTTCATGCTGTATATCGCTGCGGCGTTTACTATCTTCTACTTTGTGCTGAAGAATATGCGCAACCGCATGGCATTGCGCAACCGCATAAGGGTAAACGAGATGGAGAAGCATAAGGTTGAGGAACTGAACCACATCAAGCTTCAGTTCTTCACGAACATCACGCATGAGCTGATGACTCCGCTCACGATAATCTCGGCATCGCTCGACGACCTGAAGGAGCGCGTTCCGGAGGCTGGCGAACTGGCTCGCACGATGGACGTAAATGTTCACCGACTGATAAGGCTGTTGCAGCAGATTCTGGAGTTCCGCAAGGCGGAGACGGGTAACCTGAAACTGAGGGTTGCGAAGGGCGATTTGGCTCAGTTTGTGCGTCAGGAAGCCGAGAGTTTCGAATCTCTGATACGCAAGAAACAACTTCATTTCTCGGTTATGTGCGAGGAAGATGTGATGAACGCTTACTTCGACTGCGACAAGGTTGACAAGATTCTGTACAATCTTCTGTCTAATTCGGCAAAATACAGTAATGCAGGAGGTTATATCCTTCTTACTCTGAAATATCTGTCGGGAAAAGACTATGTTCAGCTTTCGGTAAAAGATAACGGAAAGGGCATCTCTAAGGAGAAGCAGAAAGACCTCTTTACGCGCTTCTACGAAGGCGATTACCGTCAGAAACATACCATCGGTACGGGTATCGGATTGTCTCTGGTGCGCGATTTGGTGAACCTTCATAAGGGTTCGATTACGGTCGAGAGCGAGGAAGGCAAGGGCACGGAATTCCTTGTTAAACTGCCAATCTGCAAGGAGGCTTATTCCGACGAGGAGATTATCGAAATTGACAATAAGGAACTCAATTCTTCTGAAGCGATAGCCGACAAATCTAACTACGAGGATGCCGACGACAACGCCGCTTCTGAGCCAGAGTTCGACGAAAATACGCCTTGTATCCTTCTTGTTGAGGATAACGAGGAACTTCTGAATGTGATGTACAGGCTTCTGTGCCGAAACTATCGTGTCTTGAAAGCTTCGAACGGAAAAGACGCATTCGACATTCTGAAGAGCGAGGACGTGAACCTTGTTGTTTCCGACATCTTGATGCCAGAGATGAACGGCATAGAACTCACGAAGAAGGTTAAGGCAGATATCGAAGTCTGTCACATCCCAATAATTCTGCTGAGTGCAAAGCGTACCGAGGAAGACCGCGACGAAGGCTATACCGCCGGTGCAGATGCTTATCTCACCAAGCCGTTCAATCTGTCGGCTCTTCATGCCCGAATTTCAAGTCTGCTTAACATGAAGTCGAGGGCGGCGAGCGACTTTAAGAAACAGCTCGTCATCGACATCAGCGGACTCGACTATACCGATATGGACGGCAAGTTCCTGTCGGATGCCATTGCGTGCGTAAACAAACAGCTCAACAATTCGGACTTCGACGTAACTCAGTTCTGCGCCGAGATGGCAACGAGCCGAACAACGCTCTACAAGAAACTACGTTCTCTAACCGGACTCACCACCACGGCGTTCATCCGCAACATCCGACTGAAGGCGGCTTGCAAGATAATGGAAGAGAATACGAACATCCGCATCAGCGACTTGGCATATACCGTAGGCTTCAACGACCCGAAATACTTCTCAATCTGCTTCAAAAAAGAGTTCGGAATGCAGCCGAGCGAGTATATTGAACGCTATGCCAACAAAATTGGCGATGACAGCAAAAATGCGGATGAGGCTGACAAATAAAGATGAAAAATGTTGGTTAAGTGTCATTTGAAACATTTTTCGACTTTTATTAAACATTTGTGAAAAGTGATTTTATGCAAGTTGGATATTTTTGTAGCGAATTTAAATAACGCATATGAAGAATCACTTTAATCTAAAGAGTTTATTGCTTTCGGCAGCGCTGGTGAGTGGTGCCGTTTGTGCCAATGCTCAGCAGACTGAGACGCTTTATCTGTCGGGCAAAGGCTTGTTCGATACAAAAAAATGGGACTTCCGATGCTCTGGAGGACAGAACAGCGGAAAATGGAAGAAGATAGAAGTTCCGTCGCAATGGGAACTGCAAGGCTTTGGTGATTATACCTACGGACGCTTTTATGTGAACAAGGGCGAGAAGGCGAGCGACGAAATTGGCGAGTACAAGACAAAGTTCAAACTTCCGGCTTCGTGGAACGGCAAGAAGGTGAGCATCGTTTTCGAAGGCTCTATGACCGATACCGAGGTGAAGGTTAACGGCAAACTCGCCGGCGCAATACATCAAGGCGGCTTCTATCAGTTTGAATATGATATAACGAATCTTCTCGTAGCAGGCAATAATCTGCTCGAGGTGAAGGTAAGCAAGGAGAGCGAGAACAAGTCGATAAACGGCGCAGAACGTCGTGCCGACTGGTGGCTCTTTGGCGGAATCTACCGTCCAGTATATCTGAAGGCAGAACCAAAGTCTAACATCCATCGCATTGCGGTAGATGCCAAGGCTGACGGTACGATGAACGTTGACCTTTACGCCGAGAATGTTCCGTCGGGAGCAACCGTAAAGTACGAACTCTCATCGCTCAAGAATCCTGCAAGCATCATCGCCACAAAGGAGATGAAGGCTTCGGCTGCCGATGTTCAGACACATTCGCTAAGCTGGGGCAATGTTGAAAAGTGGGAGTGCGAGCACCCGAATATGTACGTTCTGGGCATCACGCTTCAGGATGCCAATGGAAAGGCAATCCATAAGATTAGCCAGAGAGTGGGCTTCCGAACAGTTGAGTTCAGACCAGCCGACGGACTTTATGTAAACGATGTTAAGGTCGTTCTGAAGGGCGTGAACCGCCATTCGTTCCATCCAGAGGGCGGACGAACAACAAACAAGGCTCTCAGCATCGAGGATGCAAAGCTGATAAAGCAGATGAATATGAATGCCGTGCGTTCGCATTATCCGCCTGATAATCATTTTCTTGATGTGTGCGACTCGCTCGGTCTGTTCTATCTCGACGAACTTGCAGGCTGGCACGATGCCTACGACAGCAAGGTTGGTCCGAAACTCGTTGAGGAGATGCTTGTACGCGATGTGAATCATCCTTGTATCATCGTTTGGAACAACGGTAATGAGGGTGGCTGGAACTACAAACTCGACGGCTTGTTCGAGCAGTACGATCCGCAGAAACGCCACGTTATTCACCCTTGGGCCGACTTCAACCAGTTCGATACTCATCATTATCCGGCATTCCTCACAGGTGTTGGCAGATTCGTAAACGGCTATAAGGTGTTCATGCCAACCGAGTTTGAGCACGCCATGTACGACCAAGGTGCAGGTGCAGGACTCGAGGACTTCTGGGATAACTATACTTCTCATCCGTTGTTTGCCGGCGGCTTCATCTGGGCATTCTGCGACGAGACCGTTGTAAGAACCGATCGCAACAACGAACTCGACTCTGACGGCAGCAACGCTCCCGACGGAATCTTAGGCCCTTATCGCGAGAAGGAGGGTAGTTTCGATGCCGTTCGCAACGTATGGGCACCAATCCAGTTTAAGAAACTGTATATCACGCCTTCGTTCAAGGGCGATTTCATGGTAACAAACAAGTACTTGTACACAAATCTCGACAAGTGCAAGCTTAGATATAAAATCCTTGGCATCTCATCTCCGTTGAAGTCGGGCGAGAGCAAGGTGCTTTGCGAGGGACAGGCTGACTTCCCATCGCTCGAGCCAAACGAGACACGCAGAATGCACATCGACTTCCCTGCAAATCTGTTCGACGGCGATTTGCTCGAGATGACTGCTACAGACGAGCACGGCGAGGATGTCTGCACATGGACATGGCCAATTCATTATGCTCCTGATTATTTCGGCCGCCAGAATTCATCTCGCAAGTACGATTTGAAGAGTGCGCAAAAGGCTGAGTTTGTCGAGAGTGCCGACGAGGTTGTTCTGAAGGCAAACGGCGTTGAGGCTCGCTTCAACAAGGCTGACGGACAGCTGAAGAATGTATTGGCAGACGGCAAGGAATCTTCGTTGAAGAACGGTCCTACAACCGTTGGACTGAAGATGAAGTTCCAGAGTGCGAGCGTCCGCAACGACGGCAACGACGCCGTTTATGTAGTCAAATATCTTGGCGGAGTTGACTCGATTGTATGGCGTATGCAGCCCGACGGCGTTCTCGGTCTTGATGCCGTGATGCTTAACCGTGCCAACGGCGGAAAGGGCTTCGACGATGCCTTTATGGATACAGACGTGCGCAACTTCGGCTTCAACTTCAGTTACGACGAGCAGAGCGTAAAGGGCATGAAGTGGATGGGACGCGGTCCTTATCGCGTTTGGAAGAACAGAATCCGCGGTCACAACATCGGTATGTGGCACAAAGACTATAACAACACGATTACAGGTGAGACAAAGAAGGGCAAACTCGAATATCCTGAGTTCAAGGGCTATCATGCCAACATCTACTGGGCTACTCTCGAGAGCGATACCACTCCGATGACGGTATTCAGCGAGACCGATGGTGTGTTCTTCAGAGTCTTCACTCCACAGGAGCCAGAGGGCAGAGCCGGCGGAAAGAACACGATGCCATCGTTCCCAGAGGGCGACATCTCTTTCTTGCTCGACATTCCGGCAATCCAGTCGTTCAAGCCGGTTTCTCAGCACGGCCCTAAGAGCCAGCCGGGAAACATCCGCATAAAGCAGGGCGATGAGGGCCTGAAACTGAAACTCTGGTTTAAATTCAAGTAGAGACAAACTTATTAGAATAATGAAGAAAATAGCTATTTCACTGCTTTTTGGTGCTATGCTTGGCATAGTGCCGATGAAGGCGCAGACAAAGTACGATTTCTCTAAACTCAAGACCGAGAATCTGGGCAGAGGCGTCGTTGCCGTGCGCCAGAGTCAGAAGGAAGTGTTTGTTACATGGCGCTATCTTGTTCAGGATGCGCGCAATGTGGCATTCAATGTCTACCGCGACGGTAAGAAACTTAACTCTACACCAATCGAGAAGGTAACTTATTTTGTTGATAATAATGCTTCATCGGCTGCTGCCAAATATACTGTTAAGCCGGTTATCAACGGCAAGGAGACCGATGGAAAGAGCGGCACATTCGCAATGCAGGCAAATGCTCCTGTCGGATATGTGAATATTCCGTTGCAGAAGCCTGCCGGAGGCAAGACTCCAGATGGCAAGACATACGGCTATACTGCCAACGATGCAAGCATAGGCGATGTTGATGGCGATGGTGAATATGAGATATTCTTGAAGTGGGAGCCTACAAATGCCCACGACAACTCGCACAACGGATACACAGGCAACGTGCTTATCGACTGCTATCGTCTCAGCGGCGAGAAGCTGTGGCGCGTTGACCTCGGTCGTAACATCCGTGCCGGAGCGCACTATACTCAGTTCATGGTGTTCGATTTCGATGGCGACGGAAAGGCAGAAATGGCTGTCCGCACATCCGACGGCTCGAAGGACGGCAAAGGCAAGATTATCGGCGATGCAAAGGCTGATTATCGCAGTCCGAACGGTCATGTCTTCACCGGAAAGGAATATCTGACCGTATTCAACGGATTGACCGGTGCGGCTATGGCAAGCGTAGACTTCGAACCAAAACGCGGCGATACCAAGGATTGGGGCGACGACCACGGAAACCGCAGCGAACGAATGCTTGCTGCCGTGGCTTATCTCGACGGCATACGTCCAAGCATCATCATGTGCCGTGGATATTATGCAAAGACGATGCTCGCTGCATATAACTGGGACGGAAAGAATCTAAGCAAAAAGTGGATTTTCGACAGTTCGGTTAAGGGCAATGAAGACTATGCCGGACAGGGCAATCACAACCTTCGTGTGGGCGATGTTGACGGCGACGGCTGCGACGAGATTATCTACGGCTCATGCGCCATCGACCACGACGGAAAGGGACTTTACTCAACCAAGATGGGACACGGCGATGCTATGCATCTTACTCAGTTCATTCCAGGCAAGCCAGCCCTTCAGGTGTGGGACTGCCACGAGAACAAGAAGGACGGCTCAACCCTTACAGATGCTGCAACAGGAAAGGTGCTCTTCCAACTTCCGTCTAACATCGATGTAGGAAGGTGTATGGCTGCCGATATTATGCCAAGCAACAACGGCGTTGAGATGTGGTCAATCGACAGCAAGGGCATCTACAATTATAAAGGAAAGAAGGTGGCAGACCTCAAGTTCTCTCGTCAGAATCCTTTCCCTATAAACAGCGCAGTTTGGTGGGACGGCGACCTTTCTCGCGAACTTCTCGACCGCAACGTTGTTTACAAGTATAACGAAAAGACTAACCGATGCGACACTCTTCAGGTGTTCGACGGAACAATAAGCAACAACGGAACAAAGGCTACTCCTTGCTTGCAGGGCGACCTCTACGGAGACTGGCGCGAAGAAGTGCTGATGCACACAAAAGACGATAAGAACCTTCGTCTTTACGTCTCAACTCTTCCTGCTGAATATCGTTTCCACACGTTCCTGACAGACCCAGTCTATCGTATCAGCATCGCCACTCAGAATGTGGCATACAATCAGCCAACACAGCCGGGCTTCTACTTCGGAACTGACCTCAGCGGCGATTTCCGCGGTGCTATGCTTCCGCTTAAGGACGACCGCAAGGTAAAGACTGAGGAAGATGTGAATAAGGTTATCGACCTCACTCTCGACAGTCTGAACAAGGCGAACACAGTTCGTCCTGTTGCAGGCTCTTCGCGCAAGGGACACAATCCGGTTCTCTTCCTTGTCGGAAATTCAACAATGCGTACCGGAACTCTCGGCAACGGAAACAATGGTCAGTGGGGCTGGGGATACTACGCTCACGAGTATTTCGACGAGAACTATATCACGGTAGAGAATCACGCTCTTGGCGGAACATCGCCTCGTACATTCTACCGCCATCTGTGGCCAGATGTAATCAAGGGCGTTCAGAAGGGTGATTACGTCATTCTCGAGCTCGGACACAACGACAACGGTCCGATAGACTCGGGCAGAGCGCGTTCTTCAATAAAGGGCATCGGCAACGATTCTGTTGTGGTGACAATCAAGGAGACAGGCGCAGTTGAAACAGTCTATTCTTTCGGCGGATATCTTCGTCGCTTCATCAACGAGATTCGTGCTAAGGGCGCAACTCCAATCTTGTTCACCCTCACTCCGCGTAACTCTTGGGACAACGATAGCACCATCACCCGTAAGCTCACAAACTTCGATCCTTGGATAAAGGCTATTTCAGAGGAGATGAACGTAGCCCTCGTAGACTTGGAAGACATCACGGCTAAGAAGTTCGAGAAGTTCGGTCCAAAGAAGGTTAACTATCATTTCTATCTCGATAAGATTCACAGCAGCGAGTTTGGCGCGCGCATCAATGCCGAGTCGGCAGCCGAGGGAATCGCAGCATGTTCGGCAACCGATTTGCGCGACTATCTCAAGCCGCTCAACAAGCCAACCGTTAAGGTTAAGCGCGAGAAGGGTAAGCCTGTTGTGTTCCTCACTGGCGACTCAACCGTGAAGAACGAGGACAAGAAAGACGATGGCATGTGGGGCTGGGGCAGTCAGGCTTCGCTCGTGTTCAACACCGAAAAGTGTACTCCGGTGAACTGTGCAAAGGCTGGACGTAGCTGCCGTACCTATCTCGACGAAGGCCGTTGGGACGAGGTTTACAACAGTATTCAGCCGGGCGACTATGTTCTGATTCAGTTTGGACACAACGATATGGGTCCAATCAACACAGGCAAGGCGAGAGCCGATATTGCCGGAACAGCCGACAGCAGTCATGTGTACAAGATGGAGAAGACACAGCGCTACAAGGTTGTTTACACCTTCGGATGGTATCTCCGCAAGTTTATCGAGGATGTAAGAGAGAAGGGTGGAACACCAATCCTCTTGAGCCTCACTCCGCGTAACATCTGGAAGGATGGCAAGATTGAGCGTCGCAACGATTCTTACGGAAAGTGGTATCGCGAGGTTGTTGAGCAGACAGGCGTTGCCTTTGTCGATGTTCACAACATCTCAGCCGACTTCCTCGACAAGTTAGGCGAGGAGAAGGCAAAAGAATACTACAACCACGACCATACGCACACTTCAAAGCTCGGTGCACAGAACAACGCCCGTTCTTTTGCCAAGGGTGCAAAGAAAAACAAACAACTGAAAGCACTAAAGAAACTTCTGAAATAATAAGGTTCATAAATTAAAAAGAGGACATAGCCCGGCAGTTTTTGTCGGGCTATGTTTTTTTCATGCGCTAAAAACTTTAGACTTGTTTTGATATACCATATTTATGTTATTTTGCTCTGTTTTCATGCTTCCAAATTCCGAAAATCTTCCATGCCTAATACATATTTTCTGTTTTTTTCATATTTTTGCGCCGCAAAAAATGAGTTAAGTAAAGATGGCTATAGAACAAGCATTATTCAAACGTTCCGAGTTGCTGTTAGGCAACGAAACAATGGAGTGTTTTGCTCAGAAAAAAGTGATTATTTTTGGAGTTGGAGGCGTTGGCTCATGGTGTGCCGAGAGTCTTATCCGCAGTGGCATCCGTCAGCTGACTATCGTAGACAGCGACCGCGTGTGTATAACAAATATAAACCGCCAACTTATGGCAACTACCAAAACTGTTGGACAGGTAAAGGTGGTGGCACTAAGAGAGCGTTTGTTAACCATCAATCCAAAGGCTGAAATTACGGCATTGCAGAAAATTTTCACGCAAGAAACAGCCGATGATTTCGACTTGGACAGTTACGACTATATCGTCGATGCCATCGACTCGCTCAAAGACAAGGCTTTGCTCATACTGATGGCATGTCGCACCAAGGCAAAGTTCTTTTCGTCTATGGGAGCAGCATTGAAGATGGATGCTACACGCATAAAAGTTGCCGAATTTTGGAAGGTACAAGGCGATCCGTTAGCGCGTGCATTGCGAAAGAAGTTCAAGTCGCAGCAACAGTTTCCTAAGCATAAATTCATGTGCGTTTATAGCGACGAGTTACTTGCAAACCGAGGTCACAATGCTACCTGCGGAACAGAACAATGTATGTGTCCTAAGGCCAAGAATGGTCCAGGCGACCCTTCTCTTTTGAATCACGAGTGGTGCTCGTCAAAGGCTCAGATAAACGGCACAATGGCGCATATCACAGCCATCTTTGGCTTTATGCTTGGCGGTTTGGTGCTGGCAGATATTGATAGGCAATCTCATAACTAAGAGAAAGTTGTAAATAGACAACTTACAGTTGACTTCTTGAAGTTTGAAAACCGAAAGTTGAAAGGTAGGAATAGACAAGCCGATAGCAAGGGGATAGCAAGGGGATAGTAAGGGGATAGCAAGGGGCAAGTAAACTGGAAGGAACGAAGACAGTAGGACTTGGATGATTTGAAAATTTGGAGTTGAAAGTTGAAAAAGGGTGGAATTCTGAATTGACAATTCACAGTTGACAATTGACAATTTTTGAAGTTGAAACTTGAAAATTGAAAAAGGGGGGATTCAGAATTCACAATTAACAAATTGAAAACAATAAAGAACAATTTGTGATGGATTTATTCTTTTGGTAAATACGAAATAGCGGCAAGGTACGTCCAAGGTACATCCAAGGTACGATGAAGCAACATTAAGGGTATGTTCAAGGAAGCCAGAAGGAAGTAGGTAGGAAGATAGTAGAAAGAAGGTAGCAAGATAGTAGGAAGAAGGTAGGAAGATAGTAGCAAGGGGATAGTAAGACGAAAGGTTCGTCCAATGTTGGTTATGGGTAAGTTGAAAATCCAAGGAGTTGAAGGTTGCAAAATTTGATTCAGAGTACATCATAGTAATTGATAAAATAATGACTGTTCGTTGTTAATATGAAAATTATCACGATATTTGTAAATACAATGAAACGTTTGTTCGAATCTGAAGAAATAGAGTCGTTATGGTAGAATTTAAATTTTCACAGTTTGGAACTAATTTTGGTTCTAGTGATATGGGAGCGAAGATAAGGCAACAACTGCGTCCTTTGCTCGACAATGACGAGAAAGTTGTTCTTGATTTTACTGGCGTAAATGTGGTTACAAACTCTTTTGCTGATGAATGTATCGCAAAATTGCTTATCGAAATGTCTCTTGACGATTTGAGGGAGCACACAACATTCCGCGGCTTGAATCCGTTGGCAGAACGCAGCGTGCTTGTTGCCTTGCAAAGACGGTATAAGGTGATACGCAAACAGGTGAAAATCTAAACTTTTCGTGTTGTAAGAGTTAACAGACAGGTTGTTAATCTAATAGGATGTCGTAAATGAATAATCAGATTTACAACATTCTATTTTTATCATCTTGCGCGCGATAAAAACAGATAGACAAAATCACCATCGTTTGAGATATTTCATTATCTTTGCGGTCAAAAGTTAAACAAATAAAAATATTTTTCGTAAAAAACAGAAATAAAGAAAATATAACATATTAAAATATTGAGCTTTACGCTCTTATTCTCGGTTCAGAAAAAATCGCCAATTTTAAATGTACACAGAGAGTAAGTTCGCGGAGAGGTTCACGTCGTATAGGCGTGAGCCGTTTCGTGCTTATTTTTGTGTACGGGTGTTTGGCGATGCCTTCTGAATCAAAATAAGCATCAAAGAAACGGTTTCGCGCTTTTTCCTTTTTGCTTGTCTAAGAGAATTTTCAAGAGTATGAAGCCGGTAAACTTTTGAAAATATGGCAAAAACTAAAATACAGTCAGTTGAACCGAATATTGCAGACTTGGCAAATGGTTGGCTAAAATCGTACAATTTGGATTATAAGTTAGAGCAGGAATCTCTTAATAGCTCGATAGATAAGGCATTGGACGAATATATATCAAAACAAGGCAAAGATGGTGGTAATCGTCCAGACTGTAAACTGCTTGCAACTGACAGCTATGGTTCTTTTTACCCTGTCTTAATAGAGTACAAAGGCTATAAGGACAAACTTGTGAAATTTGACGAAAACGGAAATGTTGCTCTTAAAACTTCCGACAATAAAGATGACTTTAAAAGCATAAATACTTATGCGGTAAACGGCGCGGTTCATTATGCAAATGCACTTTTGCATTACACCGATTATGAAGATATTATTTCCATTGGTGTTACAGGTTATAAGGATGATGCTGGCATTTTGCAGAACGAAATAGGTGTGTATTACGTGTCGAGCAAAAACTTTGGCTATGGACAGGAAGTTGCAAAATATTCAGATTTGTCGTTCCTCAAAAAAGAGAATTTTGATTCTTTTATTCAAAAAGTAAAATCGTTAAATCTTACAGAAGAAGAGAAAAACAAGAGCATAGAAAAGCGTGAAGCTGAAATATCTTCAAGTCTTGTAAAACTAAACAACGACATTTATAAAAACGAGAACGGACTTGGAGAGTCTGCTCGCATTTATCTTGTTGCAGCCTCTATAATCGCAAATCTTGGTATTAAGGGTGATAAATATGTAAAACCACTCGAAAAATCAGACTTGAAAAGTTCTGCGGAGAAAGGTGAGCGTGATGGTGATATTATGCTGCGTAAAATCGAAGCATTTTTGAGTGCAAAGAATGTTCCCGAAGATAAAAAGAATCTTATTATTCAGAATTTTTCAGAAGGACTTTTGACTAACGAAAACATCAATAAACCAATAAACGGCGAAAGTCAGCTTAAAAGAGTGTTTTCGAAAGTAATAGACGATTTGGGACTTTATTACAAAATTGGACTTACGACAGATTTTACAGGCAAACTATTCAATGAGATGTACAACTGGCTTGGCTTCACACAAGACAAACTCAATGATGTTGTCTTAACCCCAAGATATGTTGCAACTTTTTTAGCTCGTCTTGCCCGTGTGAATAAGGACAGTTATGTTTGGGATTTTGCAACTGGTTCGGCAGGTCTTTTGGTTGCTGCCATGAACGTTATGATTGACGATGCAAAGGCAAACATCCAAAGTCCAGACGAGTTCAAGAAAAAAGAGGCGCATATAAAGGCAAATCAACTTTTGGGATTGGAAATTTTACCGTCAATTTATATGCTTGCAATCCTCAATATGATTTTGATGGGCGATGGAAGCAGCAATATCATAAATAAAGATTCTCTTAACGATTATGACGGAAATTATGGTTTTGTACGTACTACTGAAAAGTTCCCAGCTACTGCGTTTGTGTTGAATCCGCCGTATTCAGCAGGTGGCAACGGAATGGTGTTTGTAGAGAAGGCACTTTCGATGATGAACAAAGGTTATGCTGCGATAATCATTCAGAACAGTGCGGGAAGCGGAAAAGCTGTTGAATACAACAAGCGCATTTTGAAACATTCTACGCTTCTTGCAAGTATAAAAATGCCGATAGATTTGTTTGTTGGAAAATCGAGCGTTCAGACGAATGTGTATGTGTTTAGAGTAGGCGAGGCTCATCAGAAAGACGAAATAGTAAAGTTTATCGATTTTTCTAACGATGGCTATGCAAGAACTAGCCGCAAGAAAGCAAGCGTTAATCTTCGCGATACTGACAATGCAAAAGGACGATATGAGGAAGTCGTGAACCTTGTTCGTTTCGGTAAGAGTAAACTGAATATCTTTACTGAAAAAGAATATTACGAAGGTACGATCGACCCGGAAAACGGAGCGGATTGGAATCAGAGCGCGCCAGTAGATACTAAGCCAACGCTTGCCGATTTCAAAAAGACTGTGTCCGATTATCTTGCATGGGAGGTCAGTAGTCTTTTGAAGAATCCTATGAATGGAGGTGAAGGCTTGGGAAAATAGATGCCCCACTTGATGAGAAACTTAAGGCTGTCAAGTGGGGTGAATATAGGCTGGGAGATTTGTTTGAAATAAATCCCACAAAGTGGTATAAACTTACAAACGAGCAAATAATGTCGAAAAATGGTACGGTACCGCTTGTGTCGAACTCTTCAATAGATAATGGGGTAATGGGCTTTTCAAGCCTTGAAGCAAACAACTCGGGTAATTCTATAAGCTGTTCTGATACAACGCTTGGTGCAGATACTATGTATTATCAGAAAGATGATTTTATAGGCTATCAGCACATTCAACATTTAGTGTCAAAATTTTTACCGTTCAATCAGGAGATTGCTTTGTATATAATTTCTGCTTGTAGAGTTGCAACTTCAAACGCTGGTTATGATTATGGTCATAAATTTAATCGAGATGCTATGAACTCCACGATAATCCATCTCCCTCAGACCAACGATGGTGAAATCGACTTTGATTTTATGGAGTCATTTATACGCGAGATAAAAGAGGAAAATATGTGTAAACTTTCTGCTTACCTTACGACTACAGGTTTGTCAGACTATACTTTGACAGAAAGTGAATCTAACGCTTTGCGAACTATAGATTCGCTTGAGTGGCGAGAGTTTAAAGTGGAAAAATTATTTGGAAAATCTACTCGTGGCAAACGATTGAAAAGTGATGACAGAACAGAAGGCGATTTGCCTTTTGTTACGGCTGGTGAAGCAGATACTGGAATCTCTGCATTTATTTCAAATGAGGTTGAAGTCTTTTCAAAGAACACGACAACGATAGATATGTTTGGTTCTGCAAAGTACCGCAATTATGATTACGGGGCAGATGACCATGTTGCTGTTGTTCATACGGAAAATCTTGATAAATTCGCTGCAATATTTGTTACTACAGCTTGTCATAAATCAGCTCATAACGGGCAATTCAATTATGGACATAATTTTTATGCAAAAGATGCAGATGAGTTGAATATTATGCTTCCTGTTCGTGACGGTGCACCCAATTATATGGCAATGCAAGAACTTATCTGCGCAGTGCAGAAACTGGTAATAAAAGATGTTGTATTATACGCTAATAAAAAGATAGCAAGTGTATAAAAATCAAAGGCTGCTCCCTTGGGAACAGCCTTTTTTAATCCTTTAATCTGTAAAGGTTGAAGATTAAGCCTCTGCTGGTGCTTCTTCTGTAGCAGCAGCCTCTTCAGCTGGAGCTTCAGCAGCCTCTGCCTCTGCCTTTGCAGCAGCTTCAGCCTCAGCCTTAGCAAGAGCCTCAGCAGCCTTCTTGTCGGCAACCTTCTTAGCGATAGTCTCGTTAACCTTCTTCTCTGCCTCAAGACGAGCAGCAACGTCAGCCTTCTTTGCATCAGCAACCTTAGCCTTAGCAGCGTCAGTCTTCTGAGTCTTAGCGTTCTTCCAAGCCTCGAACTTAGCAGCACAAGCAGCCTCGTCGAATGCGCCCTTCTTTACACCACCCTTAAGGTGCTTCATCATGTAAACGCCCTCGTTTGAAAGGATGTTGCGAACAGTGTCAGTTGGCTGAGCACCAGTCTCAACCCAGTACAATGCACGCTCAAAGTTCAAATCTACTGTAGCAGGATTGGTGTTAGGGTTGTAAGTACCAATCTTCTCTGTAAACTTACCATCACGTGGAGCTCTTACATCAGCAATAACGATTGAGTAGAAAGCGTAGCTCTTACGACCGTTACGCTGCAATCTAATTCTTGTAGCCATTTTGTTAAAATGTTTTTAAAATGAATAATAGGTTTGAAATGTCTCTAACTCGTAAAGACGGCTGCAAAGATAATCCTTTTTTTTTGATTGGCAAAGAATAAGTGTCTGAAAATGCACCTCTTATTTTATCTGTCCATCTCCAAGAGCCACTTCTCGAGCTCGCCTGTCCACTCTCTCTTGTAAGTGAACGAGTCGCGGTAGCCCCAGCCGTGTCCGCCTATAGGGTACATGTGGATAGTGCAAGGCACTTTGTGTGCGATGAGAGCCTGAGCGTAGCGGATTGTGTTTTCAGGAACAACAACTTTGTCGTCGGCGCTGAATACGATGAAAGCCTTTGGAGTTGTCTCGCTAACGCAAAGTTCGTTGCTGAAGCCCTTGACAACCATTTCTGTCGGATTCTTGCCGATGAGATTCTCTCTTGAGCCGCGGTGTGTGATGCTCTGGTCCATAGAGATTACAGGATACAGAAGAATCTGGAAGTTTGGACCTTCGGCAGATGAAAGGTGAGTGGCTGCTGTAGAAGCCAGATGACCGCCGGCTGATGAACCCATGATTCCCACCTTGCGCTTGTCAACGCCCCAGTCGCGCTCATGGTCGCGTACAACCTTCAGAGCCTGCTTAACATCCTCCAACGGAACACCGTTGTGCTGGTTTGGCATACGGTACTTCAGAACACAGAAAGTGATTCCCTGATTGTTGAACCACTGAGCCATGTCTGTTCCCTCGTGTGCGAAGGCAAGGTGAGTGTAGCCGCCGCCGGGACAGCATACGATAGCCTTTCCGTTGGCTTTCTTGGCAGGGTAGCACCACAATTCAGCCTCGGCTACGTTTACATATCCGCTGCCTTCTTTTTTCTCCTGACCGGCAAGTCCGTTGTCGGTTGGTGCTCCCTTAGAGCCCCAAAGTTTGATGATTTCAGGCTTCTGAGCCTTTACTCCTGTTGTAACAGCAGCAATGAGTGATAGTAAGAACAAAAATCTTTTCATGTTTATTAAATAATAGTAAATACTAAACTTTTTGGCAAACAAAAATAGGTAAAAAAACATTTCCGTTTGCATTAACGGTGACTTTTTTTAGTATAATTGTGATAAATCCGAACAATTTTAAAGAAAAGAGTATTTATTGAAAAAATAATCACTTGTTTTTTTCTTTGTTTAAGATAAAATACCTACATTTGCTCGATTTTTGTAATGTAGACTTGTCAAATATGGCAGATGCAATTAAACATCAGGGAATAATTGATTCGATAGAAGAAAATCATATTAAAGTAAAGATTGTACAAACGTCGGCGTGTGCATCCTGCAAGGCGTTGGACATGTGTAAGTCGGCGGAGAGTAAGGAACATCTTATAGATATTTACGACTATGAAGCTACTAACTATGCGGTAGGCGACGAGGTGACGGTGGTTGGTGCAACATCATACGGCATTCAGGCCGTACTGCTTGCATATATGTATCCGTTTGTGCTGTTGCTCGTGGCTACGTTCGCTGCATACTATGCCTTTGGTAAGAACGAGATTGTTGCGGCCGCTGCAGGCCTTGGCATTCTTGTGCCATATTATTTCGTTCTGTATACTATGCGTGCCAGATTGACAAAGAAATTTTCTTTTACAATAATAAAAAACTAAATAATAAAAATCAAACTTATGAATGTAATTCTGATTGCAGTAATTGTTCTTGGAGCAATAGGACTGTTGGCTTCTTTGGTCTTGTTCTTTGCCTCTAAGAAGTTTGCTGTTCACGAAGATCCACGCATCGGACAGGTGTCTGAGGTTTTGCCACAGGCAAACTGCGGTGGATGTGGCTTTCCGGGATGTTCAGGCTTTGCCGCAGCATGCGTAAAGGCTGCCGACGGCGGTTCGCTCGAGGGCAAGCTCTGTCCAGTAGGCGGTCAGCCTGTTATGGAGAAGGTTGCAGCTATCCTTGGTCTTGAGGCTGCTGCTGCCGAGCCAAAGGTGGCTGTTGTTAGATGTAACGGCTCATGCCAGAACCGCCCTCGCATTGTCGAGTACGACGGAGCAATCTCTTGCCGCGTTGCAAATGCAACAGGTGCTGGTGAGACTGCTTGCCAGTTCGGATGTCTGGGCTGCGGCGATTGTGTTGGCGCATGTAAGTTCGACGCCATCCACATGAACCCAGAGACTGGCCTGCCAGAGGTTGACGAGGAGAAGTGTACAGCCTGCGGTGCATGTTCTAAGGCTTGTCCGCGTAACATCATCGAGATTCGTCCAAAGGGTCGTGTAGTGAAAGGTTCTGCCCGCCGTGTGTGGGTTGACTGTGTTAACAAGGACAAGGGTCCTGTTGCAATGAAGGCATGTAACGTGTCATGTATCGGTTGCGGCAAGTGTGTTAAGGTATGTAAGTTCGAGGCTATCACCCTTGAGAACAACCTCGCATACATCGACCCTGAGAAGTGTAAGGCTTGCGGTCAGTGCGTAAACGCATGTAACGTACGCCACGCAATCCACGCTACATGGGAAGTTCCTGTACCAAAGCCAAAGACTGAGGATGCACCAGCTGCTGCTCCGGCTGCTCCAAAGGCTGAGGCTGCTGCTGTCGAGGCTCCAAAACCTGCGGCAGAGGAAACTCCAAAGGCAGAGGCTTAATCAAATTTAGTAACAAACAAAAAACCGAATAAAGTGAAGACATTTAGAATTGGCGGTGTTCATCCCGAAGAAAATAAATTGTCTGCCGACCAGCCGATAAAGGTTGCAGCCCTCCCTGAGGTTGCTGTGTTCCCGCTTGGTCAGCATATCGGTGCGCCGGCTAAGGCTGTTGTTGCAAAGGGCGACAAGGTCAAGGTCGGAACCATGATTGCCGAGGCAGGAGGTTTCGTTTCGGCAGGTATTTACTCTTCTGTCTCAGGAACTGTGCAGAAGATTGATACAGTTATCGATGCAAGCGGTTATCGCAAGCCTGCTATATATATAAAGGTTGAGGGTGACGAATGGGAAGAGACTATCGACCGCAGCGAAGACCTTGTCAAGACTGCTGACCGTCCCGACCTCACTCCTGAGCTCATCGTTGAGAAGATAAAGAACGCCGGACTTGTTGGTATGGGAGGTGCTTGCTTCCCTGTACACGTTAAGCTCTGTCCTCCTCCGGGAGCAAAGGCTGAGTGCGTTATCATCAACGCTGTTGAGTGCGAGCCATATCTTACTGCCGACCATCGTCTGATGCTCGAGAAGGCAGATCAGGTTCTCGTTGGTGTTGACCTCATCATGAAGGCTGTAAAGGTAAACAAGGGTTACATCGGTATCGAGGAGAACAAGCCAGATGCCATCAAACTGATGACAGAGAAGGCTCAGGCTTATCCAAACATCGAGATTGTACCTTTGAAGACTAAATATCCACAGGGTGGTGAGAAGCAACTTATCGACGCAGTTATCCGCCGTCAGGTTCCTGCTCCTCCAGCAATTCCAATCAGCGTGGGCGCAGTTGTTCAGAACGTAGGTACTGCATACGCCGTTTACGAGGCAGTTATGAAGAACAAGCCATTGTTCGAGCGTATCGTTACAGTTACAGGTAAGAGCCTTGCACAGCCAAGCAACTTCCTTGCTCGTATGGGTACACCGATGAGCCAGTTGATTGAGGCTTGCGGCGGACTTCCATCTGACACAGGTAAGGTTATCGGCGGCGGTCCTATGATGGGTAAGGCACTCATGAATATCGAAGTGCCAATCTGCAAGGGTTCATCAGGCGTTCTTATCATGAACGACAAGGAGGCAAAGCGCGGAAAGGCAAGCAACTGTATCCGCTGTGCCAAGTGTGTTAGCGCATGTCCTATGGGATTGGAGCCATTCTTGTTGGCTACAGTTTCGGCAAAGGCTAACTGGGAGAAGGCTGAGGCTGAGGACATCACATCATGTATCGAGTGCGGTTCTTGCCAGTTTACTTGTCCTTCGCACAGACCTCTGCTCGACAATATCCGTATCGGTAAGCAGACAGTAATGGGCATTATCAGAGCCCGTAACACTAAATAATTAAGAAAATGGGAAAATTAACAATATCTTTGTCACCACACGTACACAGCGGCGACAGTGTACAGAATAACATGCTCAATGTTATCATTGCGCTTGTGCCTGCTGCGTTGTTCTCATTGTACGCGTTTGGTGTTGGTGCTGCTGTTGTAATGCTCACATCAGTTGCAGCATGTGTGTTCTTTGAATGGGCAATTACACGATTCATTCTGAAGGCAGAGCCAACCGTTTGCGACTTGTCTGCTGCCCTCACAGGTCTGTTGCTCGGCTTCAACCTGCCAAGTAACCTTCCTATCTGGATTATCATCATCGGTGCGCTCGTTGCCATCGGCATCGGCAAGATGACATTCGGCGGTCTTGGCTGCAACATCTTCAACCCTGCGCTCGTTGGTCGTGTATTCCTTCTTATTTCGTTCCCTGTGCAGATGACAACATGGCCAGAGGCTGGTCAGCTCGGTGCTTATACCGATGCAACAACCGGTGCAACTCCATTGTCTGTCATGACAACAGCCATCAAGAGCGGCGATGCTTCAGTATTGAGCCAGCTTCCAAGTTCTATGGATATGCTTCTCGGAACTTACTCACAGGGCGGTGCAGGCTGTCTTGGTGAGATTTCAGCTCTTGCATTGCTCATCGGCTTTGCATGGATGCTTTTCAAGAAGACAATCACATGGCATATTCCTGTATCTATCATCGGTACAGTTCTTGTGTTCGCAGGACTTTTGCACGTTGCAAATCCTGTATATGCTGATCCGTTCCAAGTATTGTTCAGCGGTGGTCTGATGTTGGGTGCTATCTTCATGGCAACCGACTATGTTTCATCACCAATGAACTCAAAGGGACAGGTTATCTATGGTGTAGCAATAGGCTTCCTTACAGTTGTAATCCGTAACTTCGGTGCATATCCAGAAGGTATGTCGTTTGCAATTCTTATAATGAATGCCTTTACACCACTTATCAACAATTATTGTAAACCTAAAAGATTTGGGGAGGTTGTTAAGAAATGAAAAAGCTTGATTCTACTATTGGTAATATGGCCATTGTACTGACCGTAGTGTCGGTTGTGGCTGCTGGTATTCTGGCTTATGTAAACCAGATGACAGCCCCTCAGATTGAGAAGATTAAGGCTGAGAACCTTGCTGCTGGTATCCAGAAGGTTCTTGTTGCTGAAGCAGCTCCTGTAGTTCAGAAGGTTGATACAATGAAGAACGAGAAGGGCGATATTACTGCCATCATCTACAACACCGACAAGGGTGCAGCCGTACAGAGCACAGACCCTAACGGTTTTGGCGGTAACCTTACAATCCTCGTTGGTTTCGATGAGGCTGGAAGCATCAAGGGCTATCAGGTTCTTGAGACTGCCGAGACTCCGGGACTTGGAGCAAAGGCTTCTACTTGGTTCCAGAAGGACGGCAAGGGTAACATCATCGGGAAGAATCCGGGCGAGAAGGAGCTTGTTGTAAGCAAGGACGGTGGCGATGTTGATGCCATCACTGCTTCAACAATCACAAGCCGCGCATTCCTCCGTGCCGTTAATGCAGCATACAAGGCTTACAAGAGCGGCGCATCATGCAGCGCGCCTGCCGTTGCTGCCGACGAGTGCGTAAATGATTCGGTTGCCGAGACTTCAACATGTAGTAACAAATAAAAGAAAGGAGTATCGATATGAATAATTTTAAAATTCTGCTAAACGGTATCATTAAAGAGAACCCTACGTTTGTACTCCTTTTGGGTATGTGTCCTACGCTGGGTACAACATCATCGGCTATCAACGGTATGTCTATGGGATTGGCGACAACGGCAGTCTTGATTTTCTCAAACTTCCTCATCTCGCTTATCAAGAACCTTATTCCTGATATGGTTCGTATCCCATCTTACATCGTGGTGATTGCCAGCTTGGTAACAATCCTTCAGATGGTTCTTCAGGCATACGTGCCAGATGTTTACGCATCTCTTGGTCTGTTCATTCCGCTTATCGTTGTAAACTGTATCATCCTTGGTCGTGCCGAGGCTTTCGCGGCAAAGAACGGTCCAATCCCATCAATCTTCGACGGTATTGGTATCGGTCTTGGTTTCACCCTTGGTCTTACAACTCTTGGTGCAGTTCGCGAGTTCCTCGGTTCTGGTAAGATTTTCAACTTTGAAATCTTCCCTGAGAACTACGGAATGTTGGTGTTTGTGCTGGCTCCGGGTGCGTTTCTTGCGCTTGGCTATCTTATCGCCATCGTAAACAAGTTAAAAGCATAACCTGTAAAAGTTAAGAATTATGGCATTTATACTTATATTTATTACCGCTATATTTGTGAACAACGTAGTGTTGTCACAGTTCTTGGGTATCTGTCCGTTCCTCGGCGTTTCAAAGAAGATTGAGACAGCCTCTGGTATGGGTGCGGCTGTAGCCTTTGTGCTCACAATCGCAACTATCGTGACATATCTTTTGCAGAAGTTCGTGCTCGACGCATTCGGCTTGCAGTACTTGCAGACAATTGCGTTCATCCTCGTTATTGCTGCACTTGTACAGATGGTTGAGATTATTCTGAAGAAGGTTTCTCCAGCTCTTTACCAGAGCCTTGGTGTGTTCCTTCCTCTTATCACAACAAACTGCTGTATCCTTGGTGTTGCAATCATCGTGGCACAGGGCACATACGCAACATACGGCATCGAGCCAAACCTTCTTACTGGTATTGTGTATGCGTTCTCAACTGCTTTGGGCTTTGCACTTGCAATGGTTATCTTTGCCGGTATTCGCGAGCAGCTTGACCTTGTTGAAGTTCCTGCCGGAATGAAGGGTACAGCCATCGCGCTTGTTTCTGCCGGTCTTTTGGCAATGGCATTCATGGGCTTCAGCGGAGTTGATGGTGGATTGAAAGTTCTCTTTGGACTATAAAAATAGCCAAATCATAGTTTAAAAAGATGGCTGAACATAGAAGTTCGGCCGTCTTTTTTTGTTTTGAGGCAAATTTATCTCCTTTTTCTGTTGCGTTTGCGAAAAAAATACTATCTTTGCCAGACAATAAAAACACTAATAAGATGAAAGGTACTATATTGGTTACTGGCGGAACCGGATTTATCGGTTCGCACACGGTGGTTGAGTTGCAGAGCGTTGGCTACAAGGTTGTTATTGTCGACAACTTGTCGAACTCTAAGAAAGAGGTTGTTGATGGAATTGAAAAGATTTCAGGAATCAGACCCGACTTTGAGGAAGTTGATTGTACTGATTTCGCCAAACTCGAGGCGGTATTTGCAAAGTATGGTAACATTGACGGAATCATACATTTCGCAGCCAGCAAGGCAGTTGGAGAAAGCGTTCAGAAGCCGCTGCTTTACTATCGCAACAATATAGTGTCACTCATTAACCTGCTTGAACTTATGCCAAAGTACGGAACAAAGGGAATCATCTTCTCTTCTTCTTGTACGGTATATGGCCAGCCAGACCCGGAGAATCTGCCTGTAACTGAGGCTGCTCCGATTAAGAAGGCTGAAAGCCCTTACGGCAATACAAAGCAGGTAAACGAGGAGATTATTCAGGATTATGTGCATAGCGGTGCAAACGTAAGAGCTATTCTCCTTCGTTACTTTAACCCGATAGGTTCGCACCCAACATCAATCATCGGCGAGATGCCGAACGGTGTTCCGCAGAACCTTATCCCTTACCTTACACAGACTGCCATCGGCATTCGCGAGCAGTTGAGCGTGTTTGGTGACGATTATGATACCCCAGACGGATCATGTATCCGCGACTATATATACGTTGTTGACTTGGCAAAGGCTCATGTATGTGCAATGGCAAGAATCCTTGAGAACAAGCAGAACGAGCCGGTTGAAATCTTCAACGTTGGAACAGGAAAGGGCGTTTCGGTTCTCGAGCTTATCAATACCTTCGAAAAGGTTACAGGCGTTAAACTGAACTACAAGATTGTTGGTCGCCGTGCCGGAGATATCGAGAAGGTTTGGGCTGATCCAAAGAAGGCAAACGAGGTTCTTGGATGGAAGGCCGAAACAAGTCTGGAAGACACTCTCGCAAGTGCTTGGAAATGGCAGGTAAAACTTCGCGAAGAGGGTATTCAGTAAAAAGAAATACTTAGAGCAAAATTATATATTGCATAGTAGTTTTGTCGTGTTTTATTTTGTGTTTGTGTTGTAATCATCTCTCACCGTGATGGTGAGGGATGATTTTAATTTGTGGCTAACCGTGCAATATATAAAGTAAATTTGTATAGACTAATTTTCTGTGAACTCAAGATAAAACTTCGAAATCTCCATTTCTATTTCATTGGCAGATTTTCCGGTGAAGTTAGCAACTGTTTTTCCGTTGTGAATATATGAGATGTCATCGCATATATCTGTCAGTGAAGATATTATGTGCGATGAGAGAATGATACATTTGCCTTCTTCTTTCATCTGTTTTATCCATTGTTTGAGTAGGATAACTCCTGCAAGGTCGAGCCCGTTGAAAGGCTCGTCCAAAACCACCAAGTCATAGTTCTGAAGCATGAGAGTCATAATCATCAGCCTTTTCTTCATACCCATAGAATAGTTGGTTGCATATCTTTCGAGAGGTAATGCGAATTTTTTATTCAGCGCGGTGATTTTCTGTTTGTCTATTGAGATATTGCTTGCTTTGAGGCAGAATTCAATGTATTCCATGCCTGTAACAAACGAGTAGAAGAAAGGCGTGTCGCTAAGATATCCGATTTTGTGTGGGGGAGAAACAGAGATGTCGCCGTCGAACTTTTCCAAGTGCATGATACATCTGAAAAGCGTGCTCTTTCCAGCACCGTTCTCGCCCATAATACCGTATATTTTTCCGCTTTCAAACGTGTAGCAGATGTTGTCCAGCACGGTTTTTCCTGAATATTTTTTAGAAAGATTCTTGATTTCTAACATAGCATTTTGTTTATAGATGAGTGTGCCCGAAACGCCATAATGACGGTAACGGATAGTGATGCGAAAGTGAATATTGGAACCATTGCCGACAGTACGAAAAGACAAGTTTGCACAGTGTAAGCAATGAGTGTCGAAAAGTCTTGTTCGGGACAGATGAAGCGTAGCATTTCGAGTTGCAGAAATAACATGGAACAGTTGATGTAAAACGACAGGCAGATGCCCATCTGCAACCACGATGGACTGACAAGTAGCAGGCATATAAGCATCGGTGTCATAATGATGCTGGTATTTGCAAATGCGTGCTTGCATTTTAACTTTATAGCATGGCTTGCGCTGACATAGTTAAAGATGTATTGTCTGTTGATTTTCAGACAAAGCATAATGCCGAAGGTTGCTGCTGTTGTAATGTTTACGACGATTACAAGATTATTGTTGCCAATGTATGCTCCGATAGCTGCGACTAAAAGTAATATCGCGTAAAATGGCAGTAATAATCGTCCGGCACGCTGATATATGTAACTTCCGTCAGACAGAAATGGCATGGTTGGAAGCTGAAAGGGAAGTTGCTTCTTTGGTATTAGCGGAATGGCAAAGGCTAACAGAAGTATAATGCCGATGTATGGAAAATCCTTGGATGTTAGTAGTATGCCGATGAATGGAACGGCGATAGTCAAGTAATCAACAATATAGAGCCGTTTGAATGATGTGGGGAAATAAGTCTGCAAAAATGTTGCATCTGGTCGCGAAAAGTGCAACGTAATAATTACCGCAGCATATAAAAGAGCCGTCATATATGGTGGATTTCTTGATAGTGCTAACACAAGCGTGACGAATAAAGTCAAGATTACTGCACACGCGAAAAATCCTATTGCCTTGCAAAGGCGGTATATCGTTTTCAGCCGTAGTTTGGTGTATTGGTTTAGCATTAAAATAGTAAAGGTTTGTTTTGTGCAAAGATACTTATTTTTATTGTTTTGTGACGGGTTTTGACGAATAATGTTAAGGTTGCTGCGTGATTATATCAAAAATGGAAGAATTGCGGTGCTTTATTCTGGAGATGTTGTTTATCTTGTGAAAGAGGATGAATCTCATAATTATCTCTATATCCAGACTTTTGATGATTCTATATGGATAAAAAAGCAGAATGTAACAAAAAGAGAGTATTATTAGAAAGAAATATCGCCACACGTTCATGGAAGACGTGTGGCGATTGTATTTTATCTGTCGGAAAGACAGCGTTGGATCAGTCTACAAGTTCCTTAACCCAGCCGGTGAATGATGTAATTATATCCATCAGACACTGACCGATGTAATCGTTGTAAGCCTTGCTGCTGTTAAGGGCTGACAAGTAAGTCATCTTCTTCTCCTCGCGCGACATAGCCCACTTGGTGTAAACATTCTTCAAGAAAGGTTTTTCGAGGTCGCCTACAAAGTTGTTGAGCGTCATCATAATGGTGTCAATCTGTGAGCCGATGATGTTCCAGTTAAATGACAGTTCGCCGGCAAAAGCCCTCAGCTGCTCGGTTAGAATCTCGCGCTCGTCGTTTGTTGAGCATAGGGCGAACAACTGGAAGGCAAGGTTCATCAGATGCTTCGGCTCGCGTGCCACGCAGCGCAGCGCAACAGACGAGTTTGGCGATATGTTCTCGCGTATCGACTTGTTAAACTGGGCTATGATGCTCATCCAAAGGTCGTCGCCCATTGTTGCCTCGTCAAGCTCCTCGCTGATGGCATTTTCAGCCTCTGTGTCGATTTCTGGTTCAACTGTTTTGACTGCAACGGCCTGAGTATTTATGTTTATGCTGAATGTCTCGTTGTTAGCCAATGTAAAGACTACTTCGAGAGTGTTTCCGGCTTCTTTCAGAAGCGATTTTACTCGTTCGCGATGACCGAATAGGCCCGTCAGACAAGCCTCGAACGGAGCAGACTTCTGCTTCTGGTCGTTCTCCTGAATATACAGGCGATTGTCGTTCCATTCAACCTTTCGGCAGATGTTTCCGATAGTGTACTGGCTGACGCTTTCGCCCACGATATGATACTGATATCTGTCGATGTCGGAATAGGCTATTGTGCCGCCGTTTTCAACAATGTCGCCCTCGGCATCGGAGATGCTGAATCCCACGAACGGAAGTCTTACGCTGATGCCGAACGGAATTTCTGTGTCGTAAGGCGTAAGCGTGAATTTGGCAATGTTACGGTCGTCCTTCTTCTCGAACTCCCATGTGCCTTCGTCGATGAGATTGCCGTCTTCGGTGGCAATTTCGCCGTGCTCCCAAGTCAGTTTAATCTTGCATGATTCTGCGCCAGCCTCTATGATTCCAAATGCTATGTCACCGCCTACGTTAATCATTCGGGCAGGGTAAACAAAGTTGCCGTTAGGCTCTTTCACGCGTGCCAGAATCTCGCCGAGCGATGGCAGGATTCGCCAGTCTTTCGAAGACGCGTTTCTGAACTGGACGTTGTTTATCTTCTGCTTCTTTACTATGCCGCCCACGTTTGTGCAAAGCGAATAGCGGCAGTCGTTGGCGTTGTATAGTGGCTCAACGACCTCTGGAAGGTAAATCTGTCGCGGAGTCTGCTCGGTCCAGAAAAGGGGAGTGTTGCTGCTGAATGTGACTGAGTCGTCGTTGCTGCAAACCTCAACGCTTCCGTTGAAATCAGCATCGAGAGAAACGACATTCACCTTCGTTCCGCTGATAGAATACTCTTCAGTAGTGAATGTGTCTTCGTCCTTTACGTTCCAGTCTTCAGGGATGATTATAAGACACTTCTGCGAGCCAATCTTGCTTCCTGCGGTGAATGTTCCGTCGTTGTTCTGGAACAGAATCTGCGGAGCGTTTATGTTCATACCGCGGTTAATGATTGGCTCTTTCTGGTCGTTTATCACAACCGAAATTACCTCGCCCATTGTGTACGCGCTGCGGCATACAACAGACTGACGGCAGAAATGCTTCTCGTAGTCGAACGTGCTAACTATCTTGCCGTTAGCCTTAACCTGTACGGGGAAGAACGGCAATTTCAGCAGTTTTTCGTCGATGAGGAACTGAAGCGGAAGTTTCTGCATTCCCCTCACAACGAACTCAGCATCAATGGTTTTGCTTTCGCTGTCTACATTGAAATTCCATTCGAGCGTGAACGGAGCCGATTCGCTGTTTGTCTCGCGTTCTTGCTTTGCCAGCTCGTTTAGGTAGACGAACCAGCCGTTAAACTCGTTCTCGCAATGGAAAGGCATCTGAGTGTAGTCGCCAGCCTCGGCAGCGTGAGCCAACTGACTGCAATACTGTCTGATGCTGTTGCTGTGCAGCGCGTCGTTGCCAAGGTTAAGCTCCTCTATGCCGATGCGATGATTAAGCAGTCCGCGCACAAAATGGTTGTAAACAGAGTTGGTTATGTTCTTGGTAATCAACTTCATTGGCAGACCGCCCTGAAACAGCATGTTGTCGAGTTGGTTGGTCTTGCCGTCGTCGTAGTTTTCAACCTCCATAAACTTGCAGCCCTTCATTGCCGCCTCGTACAGACGCTGAACCAGTTCGGGATTGTTCTTTCGCGTTCCCAGCGCCTTGAACACCATCTCCTTTGTTCTGTTTCCGCCAGCATATTCTCTGTGCCAGTATTCGGCAAAGAAGAGCGTAGCCTCCTTGCAAACGGTAAAGAAAGGGTTGCTGATATCGGGGCTCGAAATGTTAATCTGCTTGGCGATTACGGCGCGCAAGTCCTCGTATTCAGAGTCCGATATTTTAAGTTTCCAAATTGGTTTGGTACATTCTGTCAAGCCGCGAGACTTGATGATAGTTTGAAAAACTACTCCCATAAGTTATTCCTTCAATCTTTTTATTACCTAAAAGTTTGTTTGTAACAAATTATTGCTGAGCACTTTAATCTGTGATTTTTGATTATAGAGCCTCATTATTTTTATCCAGAACTGCAAAATTAAGATTTTTTTACATTTTATCAATGGATTTTTAAGAGATTTTTGCAGATAATATGCTGTTGGAAAATTAAATCGGAGTGGCATGATTTTTGCCACTCCGATAGATATCTGTATCTGTTTTATAGTTTAGCTTTTGTTTAGATTTTCTAATTCTTTTACTTTATCATTGTCTTCTTTTGCTTTCTGAAGATATTCGTTCTTTTGGGTAGCATCGGTTTCTGTTTCTGCTAAATGATGATAGCATGCTGCTCGATTGCGGTATGCTTCTGTAAAGTTTGGATAAAGTGATATTGCATTTGTTAAATCGTTTATTGCGTTTTCGTTTTTTCCTATATTGGAGTAGGCAATAGCACGGTTATTGTATGCTTGGTAATAATATGGGTTTTTGCTTATCGCCATGTTATAATCTTTTATAGCTCCCAAGTAATCTCTCTGCTGGATTTTTATATTTGCCCTATTATTAAATGCATCTGTAAAATCTGGATTTTTCAATATAGCCATATTGAAGTCTTTTAATGCATCTTGTAATTTGTTAACTTGAAAATACAAGTTTCCTCTGTTATAATAAGCTTCTGCGTAATTTGGGTTACTTGCTATGGCCATGTTGAAGTCTTCTAATGCTCCTTGTAGGTCATTAATTTGGAATTTTATGTTTCCTCTATTGTTGTATGCAACTGTACAATTTGAATCCTTATTAATTGCTATGGTGTAGTCTTCTATGGCACCATGTAGGTCTTGTACAAGTTTTTTTACATTTCCACGATTATTGTATGCTTCTGAACAGTTTGGATTTTTTGAAATGGCGATATCAAAGTCTTTTATAGCGTCGGACATTTTCTTTAATTGAAGATTTGCATTACCTCGATTATTATATGCTTCATGTAGATTTGGGTTAATTTGTATGATTTCATTATATAATGCAATAGCTTTTGTCGGATCTTTTTCATTTACGGCTTGAGCGAATAATTGGCTAACTTTAGCATCTTTTGCTTGTCCTTTTGCTTCTTCTGCTTTTTTTGTTGCAATTCCTGCTTGTTCTTTTGCTTCTAAAATTTGTGAATTTAATTCAGTTTTTGCTCGCTCGTTCAGAGTTTCAATTTGCTTACTTAATTCTTCCTCAATTTCGGAAAATCTTTTTTCTTGACGTTCTTCGCTCTTTGAGTTTAGAACGTATGGTGCAAGAACACCAAGAAAACCTACAATTATACTAAAAATAGTTACCCAACGAGACATGGCTTCATCTAATTCTGAAACTTTATTTTTTACTTCATCCCGATTTCTTTCTATTTCTTTTTCCATTTTATCCAGTTGCTTTTGCAAATCATTGTTTTCTTTTTGCAACTGTAGTATGGTTTCTTGTTGTTTCGAGACAACATCAGTCTTTTGTCCGAAAATGTTCAGACAAAAGAAAAACATCAAAATTGTAAGTGCTTGTTTGGATTTCATATTTTATCAGTTTTGCATTCTTAAAGTTACAAAGATACAAATATAAATCAACAGAAAAACTAAATTGTACAGAAATAGTTTGTGAGAGTCGGCAAACTTTCTTATGTTTGCACGCGTAACTATATTAAAAAATACAGATGAATAACTTTAGAACAATGATGATGCTGGCGCTTAGCGGCACAATGCTGTGTGCCAACGCGCAGAACAATCAGCCGGCGCAGTTTGTCAAAGCACCGAAGGTTCAGGTGCAGAAAGGCGAGAAAACCCTCAATACGCAGTGGAAGGGCGCAAAGGTGGCATTCCTCGGCGACTCTATGACCGACAAGAGACGCATCGGAACAACCTGCGTCTACTGGGAGTATCTCGAAGAACTGCTCGGCATAGAGCCTTTCGTTTATGGTATTAACGGCAACCAGTGGAATGGCATATACAAGCAGGCACAGAAACTGAAGGAAGAGCATCCCGACGACATCGACGCCATCATAATCTTTGCCGGAACAAACGACTATAACGCAAGTCTGCCGATGGGCGAGTTCTGGCGCTACGATGCAGCCGAGGCCAACAAAAACGGCAAGATGTACTATCTGCGCCATCGCACTCCGCTGATAAACGATACAACATTCTGCGGACGCGTGAACAAGGTATTCGACTATCTAAAGCATCAGTTCCCAACAAAGCAGATAATCCTCTGTACGCCAATCCATCGCGCGCTTGCTAACTTCAACGCAAAGAATGTTCAGCCCGATGAGAACTTCGCCAATGCTCAGGGATTGTTCCTCGAATCGTATGTCGATGCCCTGAAGCAGGCTTCTTCGATGTGGTCGGTGCCGCTTATCGACCTCCATTCGCTTTGCGGACTGTACCCGTTATACGACGAACAGACGGTCTATTTCCACAAACCGGAAACAGACCGTCTGCATCCTAACGCCGTTGGCGATTATCGTATTGCCAAGACTTTGCAGTTCCAGCTGATGTCGCTGCCTGCCAAGTTTTAATTTTTCTCTCTGATAAGAAGAACTGCGGCTGCACCAGCAAACAGCAGAACTCCTGCTATGACAAGCATATAAGGCTCTGGTGCAGCCGTTCCTTCGGGAACGCTGAACAAACCTAAAATTACTCCGCCAAGCGATGCCGCGATTATCTGCGGAAGGCATATCGTTCCGTTGAACAAGCCGAGATAAGTGCCCATGTGGCCGTAGCCCGTGAGCGCATTTGTAAGAATGGTGAATGGCAGTGCGAGCATTGCCGCCCAAGCGCATCCGATAAGCAGGAACGAGATGAAGATGACGTGCTGGTCGGTTATGAAGTTTGTGCTGATAAAGCCTATTCCGCCTAAAACGAGACTGATGATGTATGCCGCCTTGATATTCTTAATCATCGGGATGACGATAGCCCAAAGCACTGAGCCGATAGCCTGAACGGCAAACAGAACGCCCACCCAGTTGGCTGCACTCTGATACTGAGCCGAAGTGGTGTCGAGAACGAACGCACCGCCACGTTCAACGGTTGGAGTGTCGAAGATGTTTGCGGCTATTGTTCCGTTGGTGTAAGTCCACATAAACATGAAGGCTGCCCAGCAGAAGAACTGAACCAGTCCCACGCTCCAGAAGGCACTCGGAGCATTCAGGAGCAGTTTGTCGAACCTTTCGCCAGATTTCTTTCCTGCCTCATTCTCTGCAACCTGCGTTTCCGCTTCGCTTTCGCCTGTTCCGTTATATTCGGCATATTCCTGCGGATTCCATTCCTTTACTTTTGCCGTTGTGTACAGAACGCACAGAATAAGAATTGCCGCGCCAATATAGAACGAGTATATTACCGAGTCGGGAATAACGCCTTCTTCGGCTACATTCTTAATGCCAATCCATGTAAAGAAGATAGGGAAGAGATAGCCCATCAGAGAGCCTGCGTTGCACAGAAAACTCTGTATTGAATAAGCCTTTGTCTTCTGCTTCTCGTTAACCATGTCGCCCACAAGCATCTTGAACGGCTGCATAGCCATGTTAATGCTCGTGTCGAGGAACATTAGTGCTATGAGTCCGAAAATCATTGCCGTGCCAACGCTCATTCCAAAACTTCCGGCATTAGGCAGAAGGCACATCACCGCCACCGCCACCGTCGCTCCGACGAAGAGATAGGGGATTCGCCTGCCGAAGCGAGTCCATGTGTTGTCGCTTGCTGCTCCGACGATAGGCTGCACGATGATGCCCATCAGCGGCGGCAGAATCCAGAAGAAACTAAGGTTATGAGGGTCTGCGCCGAGCGTTGCGAATATTCGGCTTATGTTTGCGCTCTGGAGAGCGTATGCAATCTGTACTCCGAAGAAGCCGAAACTGATGTTCCACAGCTTCCAGAAGCTCATGTCTGGTTTTGTTTTCATGCTATATTTGTATTAAAGATTAAAATTCAGAATGTTCAGTTTTCGTCGTTAAGCGGCATTGGCAGCGTGCTGCCTCTTACCACCAGCGTAGTTTCTATAATCTTGTTCTTTATCTTTATGTCCTCGTCTTTGTTCTCGGCGTTGTTAATCAGAATCTTGGCGGCTTCAACTCCAACGTCGTATCCGCGCTGTTCAACCGATGTGAGCTGAGGGTTGCACACCTTTGTTATCGTGCTGTTGGAGAATCCGCAGATTGATACATCTTTCGGAACGTCGAGATTCAGCTCGCGGCATACCTGAAGAGCCTCGAACGCAATGTCATCGTTTATGGCGAAGAGGGCATCGGGTCTGTCCTTGTCGAGCAGCAGTTTAGGAAGCAGAAGATGTGCGTCGCCCTGCTTGTCGCACTGCATAATCAGACGCTCGTCAATTTTTATGTGATTTTTGAGCAGGGCGTCCTTGTAGCCGTTGCATCGGTTTTTGGCAATTTCGAGAGTCATTACCGAGCCGAGGAAGGCAACCCGTCGGCATCCCGTCTTTATCATGTAATCCACAGCCTCGAACGCGCCGGCATAGTCGTCTACCACTACGCGGCTTGTCTTCAGTTCGGTGCAGATGCGGTCGTAGAACACAATCGGAACCTTTATGTTGAGCAGCTCCTGAAAATGGTCGTACTGCTTGGTGTCCTTTGCCAGCGAGACGATGACACCGCACACGCGCGCCGCATTGAAGCGTTGCATAATCTCCTTCTCGTTCTCGTAGGTCTCGTCGCTCTGCGCCACCATTATAGAGTAGCCCTGATGGCTTGCCGTTGTCTCGATGCCCGACAGCACGCACGAAAAGAAATAATGTACGAATTTAGGAATTATCACGCCTATGGTCTTTGTGCGCTCAACCCGGCAGTTGCGCAGACTCGTTGCCAGCATGTTGGGCTGATAGTGGTGCGCGGCGGCATAGTCGCAGATGTTCTTCTTCAGTTCGTCGCTCACCTCGTTAGAGTTGTGCAGAGCCCTCGAAACCGTAGACACGGCAACGCCGAATTCCTTGGCTATGTCTTTTATTGTTATTCTTGTCTGCTTCATGGGATTATCGATTATGATGCAAATATAGTTATTTTTTGTCTAATATAAAATATACCTAATATATAGACAAATTAAACGTATGAAAACGATTGCGTAGAGGAAATATATTAAAAAATGTTAAAATTGTGTTATTGTATTTTTTTGTATACTATTTTTGATGCGTAAAATATAACCGTGCATGCTTTTTTAAAAAAAGATGCATGCTAATACCAAGGGAATATAAATAGTTAACTTAAATTAAAAGATTTCATGAAGCAAGTGAGTTTTAGCATCTTCAGAAAGGTGCTGTCCCTAATCTTAGGGCTTTTCTTGTCAGTGAGTGCCTTTGCACAGATAACTGTGAAAGGACAGGTCAAGGATTCGCAGGGCGATGGCATTATTGGTGCCAACGTTTCTGAAGTGGGTACTACCAACGGTACTATAACCGATTTTGACGGAAACTTCGTTCTTAACTGTAAGAAGGGAGCACAACTGACAATATCGTTCGTAGGATATGTTTCGCAGACACTTCAGGCTACAAACAACATGGTTGTGTTTTTGCAGGAAGATGCGAAGTCGTTGCAAGACGTGGTGGTAATCGGTTACGGTGTTGCAAAGAAGAACGACCTCACCGGTTCGGTTACAGCCTTGAAGCCAGATGCGCTTAACAAGGGTCTCACAACCAATCCGCAGGACATGCTGCAAGGTAAGATTGCCGGTGTTAACGTAACATCAAAGGGCGGTGCTCCGGGCGAGGGCGCAACAATCAGAATCCGTGGAGGTGCTTCGCTTAACGCATCTAACGACCCTCTTATCGTAATCGACGGTCTTGCCCTCGACAATCAGGGCGTGAAGGGTTTGGCTAACCCTCTTTCTATGGTCAATCCAGCTGATATCGAATCATTTACCGTACTGAAGGATGCTTCTGCAACAGCCATCTACGGTTCGCGTGGTTCAAATGGTGTCATCATCATCACTACAAAGAAGGGTAGAAAGGCTTCTGCTCCACAGATTACATATAATGGTAACGTTTCGCTCAGCACACGCAGCGGCGAGGTTGATGTGATGGATGCAAACGAGTATCGCGCATTCATAAAGAGTTACTACGGTGCCGATTCTGACGCTTACAAGCTTCTTGGAAATGCAAATACCGACTGGCAAGACGAGGTTTACCGCACAGCGTTGAGCCACGACCATAACCTTACAGTTTCTGGCGGTTTGAAGAACGTGCCTTATCGCGTATCGTTGGGCTATACCGACCAGCAAGGTATCCTGAAGACTTCCGACTTCAAGCGTTATACTGCCAGTTTGAGTCTCTCACCATCTCTGTTCGAGAATCATCTTACAGCAAACTTCAACGGAAAGTTCATGAAGGCTGATACCGACTATGCAAACACCGAAGCCATCGGTGCAGCAGTACGCATGGACCCAACTCAGCCAATTACGAGCAGCGACCCTAAGTATAAGAACTTTGCTGGCTACTTCCAGTGGCTCGACAACGGTTCGGCTCTTAACGACCCTAACTGGGTGAATACAGCAAACAGCAAGTCTGTTGGTAACCCTGTTTCATTGCTGAACCTTTACGACAAGTATTCTAAGTCATACGCTTACATCGGAAGCCTCGACTTGGATTACAAGGTTCACGGCTTCGAGGATTTGAGACTGCATGCCGGTGCATCTGGCAACCGCTCAAACGGTAAGGAGACAACAAGTATTCCTATCAGCAGTTATTCAAACACATACTACGGCTGGGACGGATACGAGAAGGAAAACAAGTACAGCTACACATTTACAGGATGGATGCAGTACTACAAGGACTTTAACGATGCTAATCACTTGGATGTGATGGCTGGTTACGAGTACTCAAGAACAAAATACTGGGGCGACAAGTACGGTTGCGGATATTATCAGAAGACAAACAACGACGAGAGTCTCCGCGGAAAGGCAACAAATATCAACGCTAAGCCTTGGGCAAGCGAGAACCGCCTCCAGAGTTTCTACGGTCGTCTGAACTACTCATTGCTCGACAGATATTTGCTTACTGCAACTGTTCGTCGCGATGGTTCATCACGATTCAAGCAGCACTACGCAACATTCCCTGCATTCGCCTTTGCTTGGAAAATTAACGAGGAAGGATTCCTAAAGGATGTTGAGGATGTTTCAGAAATCAAGCTCCGCCTCGGTTGGGGTAAGACTGGTCAGCAGGAAGGCATCGGCGATTACAACTACTTTACATCTTACAATGTAAGCACAATCGCAAGCGCATACTATCCTGTGTATGGCAACGGAACATTGTATCGTCCTAACGCATACAACTCTGATTTGAAGTGGGAGACAACTGCTACTTACAATGCCGGACTTGACTTCGGATTCTTCTACAACCGCTTGAACTTCAGTGTTGATTACTACTTCCGCAAGACGACAGACCTTATCAATACCGCTCCTGTATCAGCCGGTTCTAACTTCCGTAATCAGGTTACAAAGAACATCGGTTCGATGGAGAACAAGGGTATCGAAATCTCTGCAACTGTCAAGCCAATCGTAAAGAACGACATGTACTGGGAAATCAGTGCTAACATGACATACAACGACAACAAGATTACCGAGCTCACAGGCGATGCAAGTATCGTTCAGGCTAAGGACGGCGGCATCAGCGCAGGTACAGGTAACGTGGCTCAGTATCACACCGTTGGAAAGCCAGCACGTTCATACTGGGTTTATCAGCAGGTTTATGACGAGAACCGTATGCCTATCGAGGGCTTGTATGTTGACCGCAACGGCGACGGACAGATTACAACCGAGGACCGTTACTTCTACAAGAGTGCATCTGCTCCGTTCACATTCGGCTTTGCTACTCGCTTCCAGTACAAGAACTGGGATTTGGGCTGCTCGTTCCGCGGAAGCATCGGCAACTACGTGTTTAACGACCGCGAGGCTGGCTTCGTAAACGTTGCAAAGACTTACGACAGCTCATTCAACTATACTCATAATATCTTGAAGAAGTCGGCTGAGACAAACTGGTGTACTTACGACAATGTATTGTCTGACTACTTCGTGCAGAACGCATCATTCCTGAAGTGCGACAACATCACACTCGGTTACAGTTTCAACAACCTGTTCAAGGCTGCCAAGTACAAGGGCGTGAGCGGACGCATCTACGTTGCTGCATCAAACGTATTTACAATTACCAAGTATGATGGCTTGGACCCAGAGGTTGAGGGCGGTATCGACAACAACATCTACCCACGTCCGTTCAACACAATGCTTGGCTTGTCACTTAATTTCTAAACCAAAAGATATAAAGCTATGACTATTAGATTCAAACATATAGTTCCGGGAGCCGTAATGGCTTTGTCACTCGGAATGGCATCATGCGATGTATTGGACGTAACACCTATCGACCCGGGCACGGTGATGAAGGTTGATGCCAACGGACTTATGAACAAGTGCTATGCAAATATGGCTATCGCCGGTCAGCAAGGTCCAGATGATGGCGACTGCGATGTTGACGGACTCGACGGCGGTACTACAGGTTTCGTCCGCCAGTTGTGGAATGCCAACGAGCTTCCAACCGATGAGGCTATGTGCTGCTGGGGCGATGATGGTATCAGCTCGTTTAACTTCAACCAGTACACAAGTTCGCACCCGATGTTGCAGGGCTTCTACTATCGTCTTTATACGGGTATCGACTACTGCAATCACTATCTTGAGAAGTGTGCCGACTACGATGCCACAATGACAGCCGAGGCTCGTTTCCTCCGTGCCATGTATTACTATCATCTTATGGACTGCTTCGGAAATGTTCCTTTCACCGAGGTTATTTCTTCCGACTGTCCTAAGCAGATAAAGAGAGCCGACTTGTTCAAGTATATCGAGAAGGAGCTTCTTGAGATAGAGCCAAACCTTCTTGAGGCTGAGGCAAGAACAAGTGCCGACAAGAACTACGGTCGTGCCGACAAGAGTGCCGCTTGGCTTCTGCTTGCCCGCCTGTACCTCAATGCCGAGGTCTACACCGGAACAGCTCAGTGGGCAAAGGCTAAGGAATATGCCGAAAAGGTTATCAACTCAAAGCACGTTCTTTGGACAAACGGCGCAAACGGATTCTCTGCATATCAGATGTTGTTCATGGGCGACAACGGCGAGAGCGGTGCTTCTTGCGAGGCAATCCTGCCAGTGCTTCAGGATGGTATTACAACAACTTCGTACGGTACAACAATGTTCCTTATGGCTTCATGCTGGAAGGCTGATATGAACACATACGGAAACTACAATACAACAGAGTTCTGGTCAGGTAACCGCGCCCGCAAGAATCTGGTAGACAAGTTCTTCCCAACATCAGACGCTCCAAACGTCGAGACCGAGGTTATGACTACCGAGGCAGGCGACGACCGCGCCCTTTTCTACGGAAAGGACCGTACCTTGAGCATCACCGACCCAGCCGAGTTTACATCAGGCTTCTCTGTTGCCAAGTATCGCAACACATACAGCACAGGCGGTTCGGCTCATGCAACAAAGTTTGTCGATACAGACTATTTCCTGATGCGCTCTGCTGAGGCTTATCTTATCGCAGCCGAGGCTGATGCACGCACCAACGGAGGCACAACAAGCGAGACTGGCGCAAAGTACATCAATGCACTCCGCACTCGTGCACATGCCTCAACAAAGGCTTCGTACTCTTTGCAGGATATTCTTGACGAGCGCTCTCGCGAACTTTACTTCGAAGGCTTCCGCCGTACCGACCTTGTCCGCTACGGTCAGTTTGCAGGCATGAGCGACTACAAGTGGGAGTGGAAAGGCGGCGTTCAGGGCGGTGTAAACATCGACTCACACCTGAATATCTTCGCTATTCCTTATGCCGATATGAACGCAAATCCTAATTTGGTTCAGAATCCGGGTTACTAACAACATCTAATTAAAGATACAGATATGAATAATATATTAAAATCATCAATAATGCTTGGCTGTCTGGCTGTTTTCGCAGCATGTAACACAGATGTAGACAGCAATCCTGTTGTTGGAAGCGAGTGTTATCCTGTTCCGCAGACATTTGTGCTTAACACTCCGGCTTATTCTACGCAGGATATCGATTTGCAGAAGTCAAAGACCCTGAACCTCACTTGGTCTCAGCCAAACTACGGATTCCCTACAACTCCGGTTTATTCGGTCGAGATGTCGGGAACAGGCAACTTCACCACTCTCTACACAGAGGACGAGGACGGAAATGTTATAGGCAAGCCTGACTACGTTTTACTCGACGAGACAGTGAAGGGTAAGGTAACGGGCGAGTTCACTTCTTCTGAGATAGACAAGACGCTCGAAAAGCTCATGGGATGGAAGGAGTCTACCGATATTCCTGAGAAACAGAAACTGTTTTTCCGCATCAAGTCGGCTCTTGTCGGGGCTGACGGCAAGGAGTACGGCGTTGTTCGTTCGAACATCGTTGAACTGAAGGTCCTTCCATACTACGAGGCTCTGAAGGCTGCCGACCCAGACTTCTGGTACATGGTTGGCGGATGTATCGGTGATGGCTCATGGAGCAACAATGCCGATGGCAAGGGCGTGAGCATTGCACCATTGTTCGCAGTAGACGGAGAGAAGTACGATGCCAAGACTGGCGACGGCTTGTTTGAGTATGTAAGTTGGTTCCCAGCCGGAGGCTCATTCAAGATTCTTGAGTTTGTTGGTAACTGGGATTACGGAATCTGTGCCGACGGTGCTTATCGTAACGGCGGCGACGATCCGGGCGACATTAAGGTTGCTGATGCTGGCTACTACACAATCACTCTGAACACAGCATCTCACGAGTTCAGCATGAAGGCATACGAGGGCACTCCAAAGGTTTACGAGAGCATCTGCCTTGCCGGTACATTCAACGACTGGGGCGACCAGCCAATGTCAGCCTTCAACACATACGATGGCGCAGAAAACCACATCTGGACTGCTAACTTCACAGCCGGCGACGGTTGCAAGCTGAAGTTCAAGATGGCAGGTTCTTGGGACGACAACTGGGGAAGCACATCATTCCCTTACGGTACGGGCAAGAACGGCGGTGCCGACATCGAGGTTGAACCGGGCGACTACATCATTTACTTCAATGATATTACCGGTCAGTATAATTTCATCAAAAAGTAATTCTTAACAAGTATTCAATATGAAAAAGCATATATTGTTCTCAATGGTACTTGCAGCCTCTATGGCTGCTTGTACCTCCGACTATACCGACTGGGCGAAGCCGCTTCAGAGCGCAGTCGAAGAGGCAAAATCGGGCACTTATGTAACCACATCGGTCGATGCCATTAAGATTGCCGATGTTACGGGCGACAGCGTTAACATCTTCAACAGCCGCCTTAACATTCCTGCCGGAACAGATATCACCGAGAGCACCGTTACTTTCGACGAGACTCAGACTATTAACATCAGCACAAGCGGAAAGGTTTCCGTTGCCGACCTTGTTTCGGCAGTCGAGGCTCTGTACGGAAAGGCTCCAAACGAGCGTACTCTGTCGGGCGTGGCAACAGTCTACTATTCAGACAACGGTCAGGCAATGCGTGCCATGGCTGACAAGACCGAGGTTAAGGTATCGCTCTCTGCTCCGTTCATATCTTCAAGCTACTACCTCGTTGGCGATATGATTTACACAATGGATGGTGGCAACAAGTCTAACTGGAATGCTGCGAATCTGCTCAAGTTCAACCACAGCGACAAGAATGTATACGACGACCCTGTATTCACCGTAGTCTTTACAACCGATGCTGTAAATCAGTACTGGAAGATTATTCCACAGGACAATGTTGATGGCGGTGATATTTGGGCTGGCGGCGTTCTTGGAACGGAGGTCGACGGCGATGCGAGTCTTTCTGGAAAACTGACAACAAATTCTCCAAAGGCCGGAATGATTGAAGAGCCGGGCATCTATCGCATGACTCTCAACATGATGGAGTACACTTACAAGATTGAGAAACTCAACTTCAAGGAGTTCTTCTACGAGATTGGCGGTGAGAGTACATGGGGTGTAACTCACGCTCTGTACGGTAAGAATTTCGACGGAAAGTATCAGGGATATTACTATCTCGACAGCGAGTTCAAGTTCAGACCTAATGCAGATAACTGGGAAGGCGACTATGAATTCAACGGCGAGGGTAAGATTTCTGACAACGGCGGTTCTAACTGTCCTGCTCCAGAGGCTGCCTTCTATCAGATTGATGTAGACCTTGCTGCTGGAACTTATGCACTCACAGCAGTCAAGAGCATTACGATGGTTGGTACACACAATAGTTGGAATGTTGCTGATGCCGCAACTCACATGACATACAACAAGGAGGAGAACTGCTGGCAGATTGAATACACATTTGCCGAGCAGACAAGCCTTAAGTTTGCCATGAACGACGACTGGACAGTGAGCTGGGGTGGTGCCAACGGAGATGCTTCGAACTATGGCAACCTTACTCAGAACAACGGAAAGGATCTTTCGGTTGCTGCCGGAACATATCTCATCAAGCTGTTCTTGAGTTATGAGGGCGCAAACAAGGTTACGTTTACTCCGAAAAACTAATAAAGGTTAATTCTTGGTTATTTATTTTAGTTAAACAAATCCTGCTCGGTCGTGTTGACAGGGCAGGATTTTTTTTGGTATATAATCAGTAACTTACGCGAATTCGGGGTAACGAAACACGTTTTCGCGTTTTGTTATTCGAATAAATTACATTATGCAAAATAATACAGATTAAAATGAATCATCATACAAAAATATAACAAAAAGCCACTTTCTTGGTAAGGGGATAGTAAGGGGATAGTAAGGGGGTAGCAAGAGGGTAGCAAGGGGGTAGCTTCGTCCTAGGTTGATGAAACGTATATTAATGCATCGAATCGGTATAAGAAACTTCATTTTTCTATATCGTGAGATGATTATTTGGAATGACGCTGGAAGCGTCACCTCTCAGTAACCGCAGTATCCGTAGGATCTGCGGGCTGAAATGAAACGGATATTTTCGACCCTGAAAGCGGTCGCCCATTGCGATAACTGGGGCACTCCTTCTGAGTGCTTTTTTTGATTGTGCACTATTTCCGCAGGTCGTTCCGACCTACGGTTACTAAGCGGAGACGCCTTCAGCGTCTGTAAAAAACACGCAATCTTCTGATAATCTATAAATAAAAGGCTCAAAAAAATAAAGGGATTCTAATAATTAGAAATCCCTTTAAGTGCGAACAGACTTAAAAAAGCCCACTACGTCGCTGGTTGGTAATCAAACCGTTGCAAATATAGTCATCAAATCTTTTTAAAGCCAAATTTTTTTTGGCTGAAATTTGTTTTTTATGAAATATGATTCATGGTACTAAAAAAATAGAAGGCAAACGCTCGTTTACCGAGGCTTGCCTTCTGTCGTCAAGTTAGTTTTAAAAGAAGAGAGGTTTTTCTATTTCGTTATTTCTGTCTTATTCGAAAACAAGATGCAAAAAGGTGTTGCTATAATATCAATACCGAAAATAACGTATCTTGCCATAGCATCGCTTGTTGGGAAAAGCAGGCAGATTGTAATTCCAATGATTGATATAAGCAAGTTGATTGTCTCCGATTTTATGTTGGTGTCAGAGAAAATCATAATTGTTTCTGATATTTTCTTTGGATAGACAAGTAATCCGTAAGCAGAAATCAGAATCGTCAGAATCACAAAGATATATGCTGCAGTCATTACGTTATCGCAGTTGTACCAAAGTGGTGACAATGCGTAAACGAAGAATCCTACTTTAGGAAAAGTTCTAATGTTTCTGCAAATAAAGCTTTTCATTGTTCCTCTGTTGATTTGAAAATGTTATTTGTTTCTTTGTGCAAAAATACAATAAAAAGTAATATATCGTATAAAAAATACATTAAAAAGTTTGCTTTTGTTAGGAAATATGTTTGATTTTGTGTGAAATTTGTTGTAGCACTAGAATGGTGATAGGTATATTTAGCAAAATTTCGTAAATTCTGAATAAATTTTCACTTTTTATATAAAAAATTGCCTTTACCTCTCTTTTAAATCGCATTTATATGATATTTTTGCAGCCAAAAAAACAGAAATATGGTTACTGCATCAATTATAATAGTCACGTCGATAATTTCTATTGTGGCTTTTCCGAAAAACAATCCGTTTCCGCGTTGTATGGCTCGTCCCGATTTGTTGGGCATATTTATGTTCAATCCGTATTATGTAAGCCATTTCAAGGAGTACTATCGTATGCTTGCGTCGGGGCTTGTACACACAGGATGGTGGCATCTGCTGTTAAACATGATAACTCTTTACTTTATAGGTAATTTGGTTGAGGGAGCCTTTGTCGGGATTTACGGCAGTTTGCTGGGCAGGATTATCTATCTTGTCTTTTATCTTCTTGCCTTGATTGTCTCATCAATTTCCGACTTGATGAAATATCGCGATAATGTGTCTTATTATTTTTGTGGTTCATCGGGTGCAGTTTCGGCAGTTATGTTTGCTTCAGTAATTATTTTTCCTAAAATAAGTTTTTATTTGTTTTTTATTCCAATCCCGGTTCCGGGATATGTTTACGCTCTGCTTTTTCTGCTTTACTGCTGTTATTGTATGGCAAGACAGAAAATCAACTGTTTCGGAAATGCTGTTCATTTCTGGGGTGGACTGTTCGGACTGTTTTTCCCGATATTTGTTTATCCGCCAATACTTGTGCATTTAATAAGTCTGTTCTTGAAATAGATTTAAGTCATACTTAGTTTTGCCGATAGCCTTTATGCGGCAAAAATCCCAGTCGTAGTTTACGCCCTGTTTTTCAGAACGTAAACTACGTTTGTTATATGTCGATTCTAACATTGTTTTTGTGTAGGTTATTAAGTCTGATATCAGCATACCGCGCAAGCGGAATCGTTTGCGCTCGTAAAACGTAAATTTTCAGTATTTTAACGTCTTTTTGTAATCCAAAGAAAATTATATTTGCAACATAATCAAAAAGATAATATCATGAGGGTACGGAAATTCATTGACAGATGTGCCAAGAAAACGGCTGTTGCCGTGGCGGCACTCACCGTGGCAGCATCGGCTTCGGCTCAGGGCTGGCCGGCAGCATACGGCGGCGTAATGCTTCAGGGATTCTATTGGGATTCGTATGTAGACACGCAGTGGAACTATCTTGAAAAGCAGGCAGATGAGATTTCCCAGTATTTCAGTCTTGTTTGGGTGCCAAACAGCGGCTATTGCGGTTCGGGCAACAACATGGGATACATGCCTCAGTATTATTTCAACCAGAATTCATCGTTCGGAAGCGAGGCAGAACTGCTTTCGATGATAAATACATACAAGTCGAAGGGCACTGGTTTCATTGCCGATGTGGTTATAAACCATCGCAACAACCTTGGCGCAGGCGGTTCGTGGACTGATTTTGCGGCTGAGACATACAACGATGTTAAGTATCAGATGCTTCCTTCGGATATCTGCTCAGACGATGACAACGGTCAGACTGCAGCATGGGCATCAGGTAACGGCATTTCGCTTAGTTCCAACAAAGATACGGGCGAGGGCTGGAGCGGTTGCCGCGACATCGACCATAAGAGTGCGAATGTGAATAAGGTGGTAAAGGCATATCTCGGCTATCTTCAGAATACATTAGGATATGCCGGCTTCCGCTACGATATGGTTAAGGGCTACAGCGCATCGTTCACAGGCGACTACAACAGTACGGTAAACGCTACTTATTCGGTGGGCGAGTACTGGGACGGTAATACAGCAGTTGTTAAGAACTGGATTGACGGCACAAAGGTGAACGGCACTGTTCAGAGTGCAGCGTTCGATTTTCCGTTCCGATATACTTGTCGCGACGCCGTGGCTTCATCGGGCTACAACTGGAGCAAGCTCACTGGCACTTCGCTTATTTCAGACCAGAACTATCGCCGCTATTCGGTTACGTTCGTAGAGAATCACGACACTCAGGTTCGCTCGGCTAACGACCAGCAAGACCCAATCCGCCGCGACACGCTCGCCCTTAACGCTTGGATGCTTGCAATGCCCGGAACGCCTTGCGTCTTTCTGAAGCATTGGATTGACTGCAAGCAGGAGATAAAGGCGATGATTGATGCTCGAAAGGCTGTCGGAATAAACAATCAGAGCACTTATAGCGAGTATATTTCGCAGGCTGCAAAGTGCATCAGAACGGTTACTGGCGAGAACGGTCAGCTACGCGTTATCGTGGGCGACAAGAGCAATACGAACATTCCTAACACGATGGTTCAGGTTCTCGACGGATACCACTATCGCTATCTGATGAGCAAGAGCACCGAGATTGCTTGGGCAGACAAGGCTTCGGGCGATTATGAGGAGGCTTTCAAGGTTAAGCTTGTGGCTGTCTCTGCTCACGACGATGCACAGCTCGTTTACACCACCGACGGCACAGAGCCGTCAGCATCAAACGGAACAAAGGTAGCAAGCGGTTCGGATATTGAAATTTCTTCGAACTGCACGCTTAAGGTTGCCCTCGTTGTAGACGGAACAGTAAAGAACGTGGCAACGCGCAAATATACCGTCACTCCGTTTGTGGCTCACAAGGCAACAGTCTATTTCAAGAATCCTGACTGGACATCTGTTTATTTCTATGCTTGGGATTCGTCAAACACTTTGCTTGGCTCATGGCCGGGAATAAAGATGACCGACAAGGTTGTTATCGACGGCGTGGAGTGGTATTACAAGGCATTCGACGTAAACAAGAAGGGCTATACCTTCAACATCATATTCAACAAGGGCATGGGACAGCAGCAGACTGTCGATATAGGTCCTATCAGTAGTGATGTCTATTACGAACTTTCGGGCACAAACGGCGACAAACTCACGGTTAAGGAGGTTACGCCGTCTGGAGCGACATCGGTGACACAGCCTGTCGTTAATGACGGTTTCGAGATTGCATCGGCAAACGGCCGATTAGTGATTAAGAGTAACACCAGCAAGGTAGTTCCAGTATATACAGCGCAAGGCGTATTGGTAAAGAAATTGAAAGTTGAGAGAGGGTTAAATGATTTTGGTGATATGCAGCCTGGTCTGTATATAATCTCTAACCAGAAAGTGGTAGTAAGTTATTAAAAAGGGAAAAGTTTTTTACAATGTAATTTTAAGTTTTTCGGAAAAAGTATTTCAATAGTTTTTATTTCATATTGGGTAAAAGAGAGAACGGTGTCCGCGTGAGCAGGCACCGTTTTTTGTAGTAAGTCTTGGAATGGTGTTTAAATGGTATTTTATTATGCTTAAAATAGATATAGTTGTGATGATATAAAGAAAGCGACTCCCGAAAGAGCCGCTTTAGATGTTTTCACAACGGAATAATCCTTATTGTGATTTGCTTCAAAATTAGTGTTGCAAATATACAAGGTATTTTTTATTATCCAATAAAAATCTCAGTTTTTTTACTATGAATACTGAAAATTTGATGATGTTGCAAAAGTCTATGCCTTTTTGTTTGTCTTTTCTAAATATATTTGATAATTTAGCACATTATTAAAATCTATTTACTGCAAAAAAAAGTTTATGAAGAAAATTTTAGGTCTTGACCTTGGCACAAATAGTATTGGTTGGGCGGTGGTGAAAGCGGAAGAGAAGCTACGCGACAATGAAACTTCCTATCTTCAACCGGTAGGGATAAGTGCGGCAGGAAGTCGAATTATTCCAATGTCTGCTGATATTCTGGGAGATTTCGATAAAGGTAATTCTGTGTCACAGACAGCTGAACGAACTGGATTCCGTGGCGTTCGCCGTTTGCACGAGCGTAATCTGCTGCGCCGCGAACGCTTGTTGCGTGTGCTGAATCTGATGAATTTTCTGCCAGACCACTATGCCAATCAGATTGACAGATATGGAAAGTTTATCAATCATTCTGAGCCCAAGTTGGCTTGGGCGAAAGACGAAACTGGCAAGTTCAGATTCATTTTCGAAGATTCGTTCAACGAAATGCTTGCCGATTTTGCAAAGAATCAGCCGCAACTTGTAGCCGACGGCAAGAAAGTGCCATACGATTGGACTATCTATTATCTGCGCAAGAAGGCTTTGTGGCAAAGACTGACAAAAGAAGAACTTGCGTGGATTCTGCTGCAATTCAATCAAAAGCGTGGCTATTACCAACTTCGTGGCGAAGAAGAGGAGGAGGCGCAGGACAAGAAAGTTGAGTTCCTTGAACAAAAGGTTGTACGAGTTGAGGCTACCGAAGAGAAAAAGGGCAAGGATACTTGGTACAATGTATATCTTGAGAACGGAATGGTTTACCGCCGTCCAAGTAGTGTACCTCTCGATTGGGAAGGAAAGGTTAAGGAGTTTATCGTTACAACAGACCTCGAAAAAGATGGTTCGCCAAAGAAAGATAAGGAAGGAAACATAAAGCGTTCGTTTCGTGCCCCAAAAGAGGACGACTGGACTTTAGTAAAAAAGAAAACTGAATTCGACATCGACAACAGCCACAAAACCGTTGGTTGCTATATCTACGATGCTTTACTACAGAATCCGAATCAAAAGATTGTGGGCAAGCTCGTGCGCACAATCGAGCGTAAATATTACAAAGATGAACTCCGTCAAATTCTTGATATCCAGAAGGCTTTGATGCCAGAACTTCAAGACGAGAATCTTTACAAGGCTTGTATCGAGGAACTCTATCCAAACAATGAGGCACACCGAAATAACATCGCTAAACCTGATTTCGCCAATCTGTTTGTCAACGACATTCTGTTCTATCAGCGTCCGCTAAAGAGTAAAAAGTCGCTTATAAGTAATTGTCCTTATGAATCGCATTTCGATAAGGACGGCATAGAGTATCCAATAAAGTGCATAGCAAAGTCGAATCCGCTTTTCCAAGAGTTCCGTTTGTGGCAGTTTGCTCAGAATTTGAGGATTTATCAGCGTGAGAAAGAGGTTGCAGACAAACTTCTGACAGATGTTGATGTAACTAATGAGATTTTGAAATCGGAGGACGATTACGTAGCTCTCTTCGATTGGCTTAACGACAGAGCATCAATAAAACAAGATACTCTGCTCAACTCATATTTCAAGTTCAAAAAAGAGAAAGGCAAAGACAAATATCCATATCGTTGGAACTACGTTGAGGATAAGGAATATCCGTGCAACGAAACACGTGCCGACATTCTGAAAGGATTTGACAAATGTGGCGTTTCTGCCGATTTCTTGACAAAAGAACGAGAAATGCAGCTCTGGCATATTCTCTATTCAGTTGAAGACAAAAATGAAATTAGCAAGGCTCTGAAAAAGTATGCCGAGAAGAACAATTTGCCCGAATTGTTTGCCGATGTATTTGCCAAAATTAAGCCGTTCAAAAAGGAGTACGGTTCTTATTCAGAAAAAGCTATCAAGAAGTTGCTTCCGCTTATGCGCATGGGCAAATATTGGAGTGCAGATGCCATTGACGCAAAAACAAAAGAGCGTATTGATAAGATTATCACGGGCGAATATGACGAAAAGATTAGAGACCGTGTTCGCGAAAAGGCTATCAATCTGACCAGCGAGAATCATTTCAAAGGCTTACCTATTTGGTTGGCTTGCTACATTGTGTACGACCGTCATTCAGAAGCCAAAGAGATTGAAAAGTGGGAGAAGCCTGAAGATATTGATAAATACCTAAAAGCTTTCAAGCAACATTCTCTTCGCAATCCTATTGTGGAGCAGGTGGTTACAGAAACGCTTCGCACAGTGCGCGATATCTGGAAGCAGGAGGGAAATATCGACGAGATTCACGTTGAACTTGGTCGAGAGATGAAGAATCCTGCCGACAAACGCAAGAAAATGACTGAAAACATTCAGCAAAATGAGAATACCAACTTGCGCATCAAAGCAATGCTTATGGAGTTTATGAACCCAGAAATGGGCATTGAGAACGTGCGTCCGTATTCGCCAAGCCAGCAGGATATTTTGCGTATTTACGAAGAGAATGCGCTCGACAATCTTTCTAAGGACGATCCTGATTTTGACTTTGTCAATAAGATTTCTAAATTGGCTCAGCCTTCAAAATCAGATATAGTAAAGTATAAATGCTGGTTGGAGCAGAAATATCGTTCGCCTTATACTGGCGAGATGATTTCACTTGCCAAACTTTTCACACATGCTTACGAAATTGAGCATGTGATTCCACAGTCGCGCTACTTCGACGACTCATTCAGCAATAAAGTAATTTGCGAAGCCGAAGTGAATAAGTTGAAAGACCGTCAGTTGGGCTTTGAGTTTATCAAGAACCATAAGGGCGAAAAGGTGCAACTTAGTCAGGGTGGAACTGTTGAGATTCTTTCCATTGAGGCTTACGAGAAGTTTGTAAAGGATATTTACAGCAACAATCGCACAAAGATGAAAAAGTTACTGATGGACGATATCCCTGACGGCTTTATTGAACGTCAGCTTAACGATAGTCGATATATAAGCAAATTGGTAAAAGGCTTGCTGTCGAACATTGTGCGCGAGAAATTGCCAAATGGCGATTATGAACAAGAGGCTGTTTCGAAAAATCTGATTTCGTGCAACGGCTCTATTACCGACCGCCTGAAAAAGGATTGGGGACTGACTGATGTTTGGAATAGCATCGTCTTGCCGCGTTTCAAGAGATTGAATGAATTGACAGGGAAATATGTCTTTACTGCCGTAAGTGCAGAAGGACATGAAATTCCTGCTATGCCGCTCGAATTACAGAAGGGCTTCAGCAAGAAACGTATAGACCATCGCCATCATGCAATGGATGCCATATCTATAGCTTGTGCAACTCGCGACCATGTAAATTTGCTCAACAATGAGGCAGCACACTCGCAAAAGCATGATAAGTCGTATCGCCACGATTTGCAGCGCAAACTCCGCCGATTTGAAAAGACGATGATTAACGGACAAGAGCGAGAGGTTGCCAAGGAGTTCCTGAAACCGTGGAATTCGTTCACCACGGATGCAAAGCAGGCTTTGGAAAACATCATCGTCAGCTTCAAGCAGAACTTGCGTGTAATAAACAAGACAACCAACCACTATCAGCATTTTGATGAGAGTGGCAAGAAAGTCATGACTAAGCAAGAGGGGGGCGATAGTTGGGCAATACGCAAGTCAATGCACAAAGACACGGGCTGGGGTGAAGTGAATTTGCGTTTCAAAAAGCAAGTTTCGCTAAACGAGGCTCTGAAGACTCCTCAATACATAGTTAATGCTGATTTTAAAGGCAATGTCGTTAAGTGGTTGAAACTTGTGGATGCCAAGGCGATAAAGAAACTCGTAGAAGGTCAAAAAGACGTATGGTCTGATATTGATGTCAAGAAAATATGGGTTTATTATTTCACAAAAGAAACAAACGACCGCTATTTTGCAACTCGTTTCTTGAGCGATTTGGTTGGCTATATGTCTGGTGTAAAAGATTATGATAAGGCAATTGCAAAAATAGAAGGTATTACGGATACGGGTATTCAGAAAATTCTGAAAGCCCACCTAAAGGCGAAGGGAGACAATCCGGAACTTGCTTTTTCTGCCGATGGCATCGACGAGATGAATCGTATTATTGTGGATTTTGAAAAGATTAAGAATTATCAGCTGAAAAAAGTTCATAAGCCTATTTACAAGGTACGTCGTTATGAATGCGGCAATAAATATTCAATCGGACAAATCGGTTGCAAAGCAAAGAAATTTGTAGAAGCCGATAAGGGCACAAACCTATTCTTTGCTATTTTCAGTTCTGAAAAATTGAACAAGGAGACTGGTGAGATGGAAAGCGTGCGTTCATACCTTACCATTCCGCTAAATGTGATGATTGATTGCCAAAAGAAATTTGGTTCTCAATGGCGCGATAACATTGAGGCTTATTTGAAAGAAAACAATTTGGTTCCTTCTGATGTCAAGTTGTTGTTCATTCTTTCGCCAAACGATTTGGTTTATCTGCCAACCAAAGAGGAGTTGAAGGATGGAATAAAGGTTGTTGATAAGAAGCGGATTTATAAAATGGTGAGTTGTACAGGTAACGAAGGACATTTTGTTCCTGCAAGAATAGCCAATCCTATTTTGCAAACGACCGAGTTAGGAAGTAATAATAAAGCGCAACGTGCATGGACTGGTGAAATGATAAAAGAAATCTGTGTCCCATTAAAAGTCGACCGATTAGGCAATATTATAGAAATAGGAAAATAACCATCGAGTGGGGCGCAGAGATGTGCCTCACTTTCTTATTTTTAATACCATGATAAAAAGAACTTTATATTTTGGCAACCCGGCATATCTTAGTCTGAAAAACAGCCAACTTGTAATCAAAATTCCAGGGCTCGAAAAGAGCAATATGCACCAGAATTTCAAGGACGAATTTACGACCACCGTTCCTATTGAGGACATAGGAGTCGTTGTGCTCGACAGCATGTATCTAACAATAACATCGGGTGTTATTTCAGCCTTGCTCGATAACAATTGTGCCATTGTTACTTGCGATTCTAAGTGTATGCCTGTCGGCTTGCTGCTGCCGTTGGCTGGCAATACAATACAGAGCGAACGCTTCAGAAAACAGCTCGATGCTTCTCTGCCTCTGAAAAAACAGTTGTGGCAGCAGACCATCAGGGCTAAAATCTATAATCAGGCAATGATTCTCGGCAAGTACACAAAAGCCGAGACTGGCAACATGATGGCATGGACCGAAACGGTAAGAAGTGGCGACTCCGATAATCTGGAGGGTAGGGCGGCGGCTTATTATTGGCGCAATGTCTTTCCTGCAATTCCTAAGTTCGTAAGGGGGCGCGATGAGGCTGCTCCAAATAATCTGCTCAACTACGGATATGCCATTCTCAGGGCTGTTGTGGCAAGGGCTTTGGTCGAGAGCGGACTGCTTCCGACTTTCGGAATCCATCATCACAACCGTTACAACGCCTATTGTCTGGCTGATGATATCATGGAACCATATCGCCCTTATGTCGACGAAATCGTAATCGCGATAATAAACGAAGGCATTGATTATTCAACTCTGACAAGAAATTTGAAGGCTCGTTTTCTTGTTCTGCCAACAACCGAGGTGGTGATTGGTGGAAAACGCAGTCCGCTGATGGTTGCCGTGTCGCAGACAACATCGTCGCTTTACAAGTGTTTCAACGGAGAAATCCGACTGATTTCTTATCCCGAAATAGTTGATTGATGGATCGTTTCAGCGAATATCGAATTATGTGGGTGTTGGTGTTTTTCGATTTGCCTACCGAAACGAAGAAAGACCGCAAAGAGGCAGCTTTGTTCCGTAAGAATCTGATGCAAGATGGCTTCACCATGTTTCAGTTTTCGATATATGTGCGTCATTGTGCCAGCGCGGAAAATGCAGATGTTCATGTGAAGCGCGTTAAGGCTTTTATTCCCAAATACGGTCAAGTCGGGATAATGAGGATAACGGACAAGCAGTTTTCTGCCATAGAGATTTTTTATGGTCGCAAGCCTCAGAAACCTAACAGCCCCGGTCAGCAGTTGGAACTGTTTTAGTATAGAAACAAGAAATCCTGCTCCAAAAAGCAGGATTTCTTGTCTTGAAATACAGTTTTTTGTTTTGTAATTTTGTTTGCAAAAGTGTGATATACAGTATT
>NZ_KL370876.1:0-432 GCF_000702225.1 Bacteroides sp. Ga6A2
TCGATATGGGAAAAACTAAAGGATTTCTCTCTGCCATACAGCACCGAGAAATCCTAATGACCGATTTGGGTTTAGTAATCTGGTGCTTTGTCGTGATTGTAATCGTCAGAAATCGGGCAAGTAATCGCAGCACTTTCCCCGAAAATATCTATATATGTGATATTTGCAAAGTCGGGGAGTGGCAGCAATTCGGCATTAAGCCAGGTGGGGAATGTGCATAAACAAAGGCGTGGCGGAAATTATTTTTGAAAAATATCGCAAAAAATCGCTAAAAAACATTGCTTATTCAAAAAATGTGCTTATCTTTGCACCGCTTTTAAGAAACAAGGCTTTAAGAATTGTTGTTTCGGGGTGTAGCGCAGTCCGGTTAGCGCATCTGTTTTGGGAACAGAGGGTCCCAGGTTCGAATCCTGGTACCCCGACACAGAAAAA
>NZ_KL370876.1:877-67922 GCF_000702225.1 Bacteroides sp. Ga6A2
TTCGGGGTGTAGCGCAGTCCGGTTAGCGCATCTGTTTTGGGAACAGAGGGTCCCAGGTTCGAATCCTGGTACCCCGACACAAAAGGAAGGTTAAAACATCATGTTTTAATCTTTTTTTGTTTTTGTACATATCCGTTCTTTCTACTCGATTTTAAAGCGAAATATTTCTTCAATTACAATTATTGAGTTATATTTGTGCCATTCAACTATAATCATAACCATTTAATGAAACAAACCAACTATCATTTGTTCGATTTTCTTGACTTCGACATAAATTTAAAGCAAGACGAATCGTTGTGGAAGGCTTATGCGCCTTCGGATATAAAAGAAAACAACGGAGATGTTTGGATAACAATTCCTTTTCAGAAACAGGTGCTTGCAAACGATATGCAGGCAGACGAATCGGCAGCACAGGAAAATTATGTGCTGAAAATAAGAGTGTACAGCAACAGCTCTGTGCGATTGTTCTCATCGTTCAACGACGAAGAGTGCAGCGACAACGACGATATGCTGTGCTGGCATCCGTCGGTTAAGAAGATTCCGCTTCGCGTAGAGAAAGACGGCGATGTGTTCAGCATTGTGGGCGAGGGCGGACGGTATGCACAGATTGATTGTCGCAAGCCCGTGCTCGAACACTGGAGCGATTTGCTTCCAGAGCCGCAGAGCACGGTAGACATCACTATATATCCCGAGGGCGACAGAACTCCGCAGGGCAAGAGCGTGAGACTGAGTGCCTACGACCATTTCTCTCCGCCGCGATACGATGCCCTTCCGCTGGCGTTGGTAAAGCGCGAGGGCAAGAACGATGCCGTAACGCTCTCGTTCGAGTGCCAGCCCGACGAGTGCTTCTGCGGAACAGGCGAGCGATTCACAAAGATGGATTTGAGCGGCCGCACCTTCCAGCTGAAGAATCAGGACGGACAGGGCGTGAACAACCGCCGTTGCTACAAGAATATTCCGTTCTATATCAGCAGCCGAATGTACGGCGTTTTCTATCACACTTGCGCCCATTGCAAGTTGTCGCTTGCCGACCATTCAACGCGTTCGGTCCAGTTCCTTAACGAATATCCGCAGATAGATGCCTTCATCATCGGCGGCGACAATCCCGAACGAATCTTGTACAATTACCGATGCATAACAGGCTTCCCGCCGATGCTTCCGCTGTGGAGCTTCGGCATCTGGATGAGCCGAATGACATATTTCAGCGCAGACGAGGTGAACAGCATCTGCAATCGTCTGCGCGCCGAGCATTATCCGTGCGACGTAATCCACCTCGATACAGGTTGGTTCAAGACCGACTGGCTTTGCGAGTGGAAGTTCAACGACGAGCGATTCCCAGACCCTAAGAAATTCATGGGCGACTTGAAGAAGCAAGGCTTCCGCGTATCGCTGTGGCAGCTTCCGTACGTTGCCGAGAATGCCGAGCAGATAGACGAGGCGAGGGAGAACAACTATATCGGTCCGCTCACCAAGAAGCAGGACAGCGAGGGCAGTAACTTCTCTGCGCTCGACTATGCCGGAACCATCGACTTTACTTACCCAAAGGCTGTTGAGTGGTACAAAGGTCTGCTGAAGAACCTGCTGGAGATGGGAGCGGCGTGCATAAAGACCGATTTTGGCGAGAACATACACATGGATGCCAAGTATCATGGCATGAAGCCCGAATTGCTGAATAATATCTACGCGCTGCTCTATCACAAGGCGGCTTACGAGATTACGAAAGATGTTACGGGCGACGGCATTGTGTGGGCGCGTAGTGCGTGGGCTGGATGCCAGAGATATCCGCTGCACTGGGGCGGCGACTCGGCTCATTCGTGGGACGGTATGGCAGGCTCGCTGAAGGGCGGTCTGCACTTTGGACTCAGCGGATTTGCCTTCTGGAGTCACGATGTGCCGGGCTTCCACAGTCTGCCAAACTTCATGAACTCGCCGCTCGACGAGCAGATTTACGTTCGCTGGACTCAGTTCGGCGTGTTCTCATCGCACATGCGCTATCACGGCACATGCAAGCGTGAGCCTTGGGAGTATCCTAACATCGCGCCAATCGTAAAGAAATGGTGGAAGTTGCGCTATCAGCTTATGCCTTACATCGTGGAGCAGGCTCGCAAGACAACCGAGACGGGATATCCTATGCTTCGCGCGCTCATCTTCAGCAACCCTGACGATTTTATTTGCTGGCATATCGACGACGAATATATGTTTGGCGACGACTTCCTTGTTGCTCCGGTGATGAACAGCGACAACCGTCGAGATATCTATCTGCCTGAGGGCGAATGGGTTGATTTCTTCAGTCGCGAGACCGTCAGCGGTGGACGATGGTTGAAAAATGTTGATGTTCCGCTCGATGAAATGCCGGTTTTCGTGCGTAAGGGCGCGCAGATTCCGATGTACATGGACGATGTTGAGTGTACCGACGAGATGGACTTGAGCAAGGCGGTAATAGAGCAATTCTGATGGTTTCATCGTAAAAATCCGAACTTATGACGACTTGGAAGGAAAATTTAGAAGAAACAAAGCAACATTATATTGACTGGTGGAATCACAAGGGCATCGTGCTGAACATGTGGGAGCATTTTCAGCAGGGCGTGAAGCCTCATGCCGACATTCCGATGCCGCACGAGCCTAAGGACTTGAATCAGAAGTGGTTCGATGCCGACTGGCGTGCCGATTATCTCGACTGGTACGTCTCGCATAGCTGCCTGAAAGCCGACATTCTGCCGGTGGCAAACACTCAGCTCGGCCCGGGCTCTATGGCGGCAATCCTTGGCGCGGTGTTCGAGGGCGGCGAAGATACAATCTGGATTCATCCCGACCCAAATTTCCGCGATGATTTCCAGTTTGACCCTAACCATCCTAATTTCTTGCTGCACAAAGAGTTGCTGAAGAAGGTAAAGGCCAAGGCAAAAGGCAACTATTACGTCGGAATGCCCGATTTGATGGAGGGACTCGACGTCTTGGCGGCGATGAAGGGAACGGACTCCGTACTTCTCGACACAATTACTCAGCCCGACATCCTTCTTGACCAGATTCAGCGCATAAACGACGCTTATTTCAAGGTTTTCGACGAACTTTACGACATAATCCGCGAGGGCGACGAAATGGCATTCTGCTACTTCTCGTCGTGGGCTCCGGGCAAGATGAGCAAACTTCAGAGCGACATCTCAACCATGCTCAGCGAGGAAGATTATCGCAAGTTTGTGCAGCCTTTCATCCGCGAACAATGTCAGAAAATAGACTATACGCTCTATCATCTCGACGGAGTGGGAGCGATGCGCCATGTTCCGGCGTTGCTCGAAATCGAGGAGCTGAACGCCATCCAATGGACTCCGGGCGTGGGCGAACCGCAGGGTGGCTCGCCAAAGTGGTACGACCTTTACAACACCATTCTGAAGGGTGGAAAGAGTATCTTGGCATGCTGGGTTACGCTTGACGAACTGAAGCCGTTGCTCGACAACGTGGGCACAGACGGCGTTCACATCGAGATGGATTTCCACAACGAAGACGAGGTTGAGCAGGCTCTGAAGATTGTGGAGGAGTATCGCGCAAAGCCTGTCGCAGCCAAGTGGAAGCGCGACACGATTCATGTAAAAGGCTGTACTTGTGAGGTTTGTGCAACCCAATTCAAGAGCATCGTTCCCGGATTGGACGATAGCCTAAGCATAGAAGAAAGTCTGAAACGATGTATAAACATTGGTGACAATTTCAAGATAAAGAAAGCCGGAAACATCGCGTCTGAAGCCGTACTTCCTGCGCCAGCGACGAAGGGCTTCAGAGACCTTTTCAAGGAGCGTATTCTGATTCTCGACGGCGGAATGGGCACGATGATTCAGCCTTACGGTCTTTCGGAAGAGGATTTCAGAGGCAAACTCTTTGCCGACAACAGCGGCAGTCTGAAGGGCTGCAACGACCTTCTCTGCATTACAAAACCCGATGTAATCGCCGATATTCACCGAAAATATCTGCTTGCCGGGGCTGACATCATCGAGACGAATACGTTTAGCGCGCAAGCCGTTTCGATGGGCGACTGGGGGCTTGCCGACTATGTGCGCGACATCAACCTTGCAGCATGTAGGATTGCCCGTCAATTGGCAGATGCCTTCACGCTTGCAAATCCGCAGAAGCCGAGGTTCGTGGCAGGTTCTGTCGGTCCGACAACCAAGACATGCTCAATAGATGGCGACATCAAGTACTATGCCCTTGTGGCGGCTTATCGCGAGCAAATAGATGCTCTTATCGACGGCGGAGTTGATGCTCTTCTCTTCGAGACAATCTTCGACCTTCAGAACTCGAAGGCGGCGATGGATGCCGCGGTTTCATCGATGAAGGAGAAGGGGGTGGACGTGCCTATCATGCTCAGTTTCACGCAAGTAAATGCCGATGGAAACAACCTTTTGGGACAGAATATCTATTCGTTCCTCGACGAGGTGAAGGATTATCCTATCTTCTCCGTTGGAATGAACTGCTCAACGGGTGCAGACCAGATGTATCCGCTTATCCGCGAGTTGTCAGAAAGGGTTGATTACTACATCACGGCTCACCCTAATGCCGGACTGCCCGATGAAAACGGACAATATTTGCAGTCGCCCGAGATAATGCAGAAGCAAATATGGCCATATATCGACGGTCATCTTGTAAACGTAATCGGTGGCTGTTGCGGAACGAACAACGAGCACATAGGCAAATATGCGCCGCTTGTCGAGCCTGCTCCGGGATGCTTTGTAACGCCCCATCAGCCGGGACAGAAAACCGTTGCGGCAAAGACAGAGAAGAAGCCGTTGAAATCGGCAGAAAAGACTGTTTCTCAAGAGAATACAGCCGAGAAAGGCGCGCTTTTCAACGCCATCATCGCCGGCAAGACCGAAGATGCAAAGAAAGCCACTCAGCAGCTTATTGACGAGGGCAAGAAGCCTCAGGAGATAATAAACGAGCAGATGATTGTGGCGATGAGCGAGATTGGTCAGCGATTCCAGAACGGAAAGGCTTTCGTGCCGCAGCTTCTGATGGCAGGAAGAGCGATGAAATCGGGACTTGAACTGTTAAAGCCTCTCATGGCGGGAAGTGCCTCAATCTCAGCCGGAAAGGTCGTGATAGGAACGGTCAAGGGCGATTTGCACGACATCGGCAAGAATCTTGTGGCGAGTATGCTCGAAGGCTGCGGCTTTGAGGTTATAAACGTGGGAATTGACGTGCCGAGCGAGAAATTCGTCGAGGCTCTGAAGGAGACGAATGCCGATATCTTGTGCATGAGTGCGCTTCTTACGACCACGATGACGTACATGAAGGACGTTATCGAGGCTATAAAGGCTGCCGGACTGCGCGACAAGGTTAAGATTATGGTTGGTGGCGCGCCTGTGAGCCAGAATTTCGCCGATGAAATCGGGGCAGATGGCTACAGCGATAATGCAAATTCGGCTGTTGCGCTTGCCAAGAGACTTATGCAACCATCTTAAAATGCTGATTCTGTTATGGGTAATTTATCTTTTGGAACTCTCGACTGGTTTATTCTTTTGACATATTTTGTGGTGCTTGTTGGCATTGGAATTTGGGCGAGTGCAAGACGCAAGGAGGGCGGAAAGGCCTTCCTTGCCGACCGCTCGCTCGACTGGTATCACATTGGCTTTTCGATGTGGGGAACGAATGTCGGTCCGTCTATGCTTATTGCGTCGGCAAGTGCCGGCTTCACCACCGGAATAGTATCGGGCAATTACGCTTGGTACGCCTTCGTCTTCATCGCGCTGCTTGCCTTTGTCTTTGCTCCGCGATATTTGGGCGAGCACATCACCACGCTGCCCGAGTTTATGGGCAAGCGATTCGGGCAGAGCACGCGTAATATGCTGGCGTGGTACACCATAGTAACGATTCTTATTTCGTGGCTCGCCCTCACGTTGTTTGCCGGCGGAACGCTTGTCCGTCAGGTGTTTGGCATTCCGATGTGGGTTTCAGCCTTGATTTTGCTGCTTGTGTCGGCATTCTTTACCGTCATGGGCGGACTGAAGGCGGTGGCTTATACTAATGTCTATCAGATGGTTCTGCTCATTCTTGTGAGTGCGACGCTTACGGTCATGGGCATCTATCGCCTTGGCGGAGACTCGTTCTTCGGAGGCATCAGCACGCTTGCCAATCCTGATGTCGTTCCGTCGAGCTACTGGAAACTCTTTCAGCCTATCGACGACCCTTCGTATCCGTGGCTGCCTATTCTGCTTGGCTATCCGGTGATGGGCGTGTGGTTCTGGTGTACCGACCAGAGCATGGTTCAGCCCGTTTTGGCGGCAAAGAATCTGAAGGAGGGGCAGAAGGGTGCGAATTTTACAGGCTGGCTCAAGATTCTCGACGTGGTGCTTTACATTCTGCCTGGCGTGATTTGTTTTGCCCTTGTCAAGACTGGTTTCTTCGGAACGATGCAGGTTGAACCCGACAACGCCTACATGACGCTTGTAGACAGCCTTTTCCCCGTCGGAATGGTGGGACTTGTGATGGCTGTCCTCACGGCATCGCTGGTGAGCACCATCGGCTCGGCGTTGAATGCCCTCAGCACGGTGTTCACGATGGATATTTACGTCAAGAGCGTTAATCCAGATGCGAGCGATGCCGAAATCACTCGCACGGGACACATCGTCACGGTCTTCGGCGCGCTTGTCTCAATCGTTCTGACCGTTGCCATAGACAATATAAAGGGCTTGGATTTGTTCAACGTGTTCCAGAGCGTTCTTGGCTTTATTGCGCCTCCAATGGCGGCTGTATTCCTTCTTGGCGTGTTCTGGAAGCGATGCACAACACTCGCTGCCAATCTCACGCTCACGTTCGGAACGTTCTTCAGTATTGGCATCGGTATTCTTTATCTGTGGACTAATCTTGGCATCGAATGGCCTCATTTCATGCTTCTGTCGTTCTATATCTTCGCGGCTCTGTGCCTTGGCATGGTGTGCATCAGTCTGTTCGACAAAACCGAGGAAGAACGCCATTCTATGCGCGTTATAGAAGAAAAGACGTCGCTCTCTGCCATTACCGCGTGGGTAGTGCTGGCGGCGGTCATGGTGTTCCTATACATCTACTTTAACTGATTTTATGTTGGTTTAAACTGAAAAGTTCACTTCAAAAAAGCGTGACTGCTTGTTTTGAAGTGAACTTTTTTCATTTTCCGTATTTCTTGCTGCATTTCGGACAAAGTCCCTTTATTACGTACTCCGATTCGTGAATCTCGTATCCTTCGGGTATTGGAACCGATGGAATCGGTACTTCCTCCATGCAGATGGTGTGATGGCACATTACGCACGTTATGTGAACGTGGCCGATACAATGCTCATGGTCGGCGCATCGGCAAAGACAGTATTTCTGCATTCCTGAGCCGTCGTCGATAGGGTGCAGAAGGTTCTTCTCGGCAAACAGCGTCAATGCCCTGAAAACGCTCGAATTGTCGGCGTTGTGAAGCACGTCTACAACGTCGTGAAGCGAGAATGCGCCTTTTATCTGCGTGTAGATGGCTTTCAGCACGAGCAAGCGGACGGCGGTCACTCTTATTCCGGCTTCTTCGAGGATGTGTTCAAAATCTATGTTTTCTTGTTGCTGCATATTTGTGTGTCGGTTTTGTTGATTTGCAAAGTTGCGCAAAGTTTTTCAAATATGCAAGTGAAAGGGGAGATATAATAAAAAAATGAAACCGACAATCAGAAATCGTCGGTTTCATCGAGGTGCCTGGCGGATTCGAACCGCCGTGGCTGGTTTTGCAGACCAGAGACTAAGCCACTCATCCAAGGCACCATTGTTTAGTGTCGCAACCAGTGTTTTGCTGAATTGCGATGCAAAGATACTGCTTTTTTGTAAACCTGCAAACTTTTCAGAGTAAAAAAACGTAAAAATGTAAAATTTTGGCTTTTTCTTGGATTTTACCTTATTTATATAATGTTTTTCGATTGGGATTATATTGCTTTATTTGAATGGTTTCCCTTTTATTACTGCTTGTTTCTTCGTTTTTATCTGAATTTTGCTTATATTTGCCATGTCTTTACGACTATCCGGGTAAGTTTCCCGCGAGGAGTACGGTATAAAAGCTAAGGCTCGGAAGGGGAGTTCGCTCCCCTTTTTTGTGTTCTGTTGAATATGGAATTTGTTCGGGTTTCGTTCGGGATGCCTTCGGGTTTTGACTTGGTTTGATGATACTGCCGATTTAGTCTTAGGTTCTGCCGAATTTCCGAATTTTGCAGCATCAACAAACGCGAGTTTGTAAATACTTCCGATTCTAAAAATCGGCATAATAATCAGATTTTCTTCTGCTTATTTCTTGCGAATGAGATAATTTTGTATCTTTGCGACATCTCATAGGTGGAGAAATCTGCTTTGGAGATGCCAGGGCTGCGAATTATCGCAGTCCTCTTTTTATTCCTTGATAACCAGCGAAGTGACTTTTTCGAGTCGTGCGCGTAGTTGCGGCATTATCTCCTTGCGGATGCGCAGAGTCATAACGCAATCCATGTCGAACTGCTGGCTTATGATTTCGGGCTCCAAATCCTTTATCACCTTCATCACATCGTTCATAAAAGGATATTCGAACGTAAATTCGATGTCGAGGTCTACGGTCTTGACTATGATGTTGGCTTTCTCTATGGCCGCAGCCGCAGCCGTGCGGTAGGCTACAATCAGACCGCTTGTGCCGAGTTTTACTCCGCCGAAGTAGCGAACCACGACGATTAGGATGTCGGTCAGTTCATTTGAGTTAATCTGTCCCAGAATCGGCTTTCCTGCCGTGCCCGAAGGCTCTCCGTTGTCATTCGCCCTAAAATCGCTGTATTCAGGCCCAAGCATGTACGAGTAGCAGACGTGCCGCGCATCGTAATACTTCTTCTGGAAAGCCTCGACGTGAGCCTTTATCTCGTCCTTTGTGCGCACGGGAATGGCAAAGGCGAGGAACTTGCTTCTCTTCTCGGTGTAGATAGCCTCTGTAGGGGCTTCGATGGTCTTATATTCGTCTTCTTTCATTTTCTTATTGTTTGTCCTTTAGCATGTCTTCAAGCCGTATCAGTTCGTCTCGGTATTGTGCGGCAACCATGAAGTCGAGTTTCTTTGCAGCCTCCTTCATCAGCTTGCGAGTGTTCTCGATGCTCTTTTCGAGTTGTGGCTTAGACATGTAGCCCACGATTGGGTCGGCGGCGTATGTGTGCTCCTCCTCAATGTAGACTTTCTTCTTTCTGATGTCTGCGCGCTGCTCGTCCACCTTCTCGCCGCTTCCGATGAGATCGGCCATTTTTCGCTCTTTCGTAATCTGCTTAGGCGTGATGCCATGCTCTTGATTGTAAGCAAGTTGCTTCTCGCGACGGCGGTTAGTCTCGTCAATGGTTTTCTGCATGCTTTCCGTAATGTTGTCGGCATACATTATCACCATTCCGTTTACGTTTCGTGCGGCGCGTCCGGCTGTCTGTGTTAGTGCACGATGCGAGCGCAGGAATCCTTCCTTGTCGGCGTCGAGGATTGCCACGAGCGATACCTCGGGAAGGTCGAGACCTTCTCTCAGCAGGTTTACGCCCACCAGAACGTCGTATGCTCCGGCGCGCAGGTCGTCCATTATCTTCACGCGGTCGAGCGTGTCAACATCGCTGTGGATGTAGTTTGTGCGTATGTCGTGGTTCAGCAGATATTCGGTCAGCTCTTCAGCCATTCGCTTGGTCAGGGTGGTTACGAGAACGCGCTCGTCTTTCTCCTTTCGGAGTTCGATTTCTTCCAGAAGATCGTCAATCTGGTTCATGCTCGGGCGGACTTCGATAATAGGGTCAAGGAGTCCGGTAGGGCGGATAAGCTGCTCAACCACAACGCCTTCGCTCTTCTGCAACTCGTAATCCGCCGGCGTTGCGCTGACGTATATCACTTGGTTTGTTATCGCCTCGAACTCCTCGAACTTCAGCGGACGGTTGTCGAGTGCCGCCGGCAGTCTGAATCCGTATTCAACCAGATTAGTCTTTCGGGCGCGGTCGCCGCCGTACATCGCCGATATTTGTGGAACGCTTACATGGCTCTCGTCAATCACCATCAGAAAATCCTTCGGGAAGAAGTCGAGCAGACAGTATGGTCGTTCGCCGGCTTTTCTTCCGTCGAAGTATCTCGAATAGTTCTCTATTCCGCTGCAATGCCCAAGTTCGCGAATCATCTCGATATCGTACGTTACGCGCTCGTGCAGACGCTTTGCCTCAAGCATCTTGCCCATGCCTTCGAGTTCCTGAACGCGCAGAGTCATGTCGTCCTCAATCATGCGGATGGCAGCCTGCGTGCTGTCCTGCGATGTCATGAAGAGGTTGGCTGGGTAGATTTTGTATGCGTCGTAAGACATCTGCTTGTGCCCTGTAATCGGGTCGATTTCATCGATTGAGTCGATTTCATCGTCCCAGAAGATGATGCGCAGAATGTTGTCGGCGTATGCCAGATAGATATCTACCGTGTCGCCCTTTACCCTGAAACATCCGCGTTTCAACTCGATGTCGTTTCTCACATAAAGACTGTCTACCAGTCGGCGTAGAAACACGTTGCGGTCTATAATCTTGCCCTTGTGAACCTCTATTACGTTGTTGTAGAAGTCGTTAGGATTTCCCATGCCGTAGATGCACGAAACCGAGCTGACCACTATCACGTCGTTTCGGCCCGAGAGCAGCGACGATGTGGCGGCAAGCCTCAAACGGTCGATTTCATCGTTTATGGCAAGGTCTTTCTCTATGTAAAGGTCGGTGGCAGGCAGATAAGCCTCCGGCTGATAATAGTCGTAGTACGATACATAGTACTCCACGGCGTTGTTCGGGAAGAAACTCTTCATCTCGCCATAAAGTTGGGCGGCAAGCGTCTTGTTGTGGCTCAGGATGAGCGTGGGCTTGTTGATGTTCTTTATTACGTTTGCAATAGTAAACGTCTTTCCCGAACCTGTAACGCCCAGCAGAGTCTGCGCCGGCATTCCGCTCAGAACGCCCTCTGTCAGCTGCCTTATGGCTTCGGGCTGGTCGCCTGTGGGCTGATAGTTTGAAACGATTTCAAAATCCATGCTGTACTATTTTGTAATATATGGGGTGCGAATATACAAAGAATCTTCTGTTGAAGCCGTAAATTTTGTTTAAAATGATGCAATAAATACTTATTTTGAAAGTTATATATTGGTTAATTCAATGTTTTTTATTAATTTTGCCCGCTGAAACGTATATAATTATTATAAACTTTCGGAGTGGACAACCGTTCCTTAACTGAATAATGAGAAAAGTTTTTTTGAATATCTGCGCAGTTGCACTCTTGTTCACCAGTTGTGGTGGCATGACAAAGCTTGCAAAATGCTCGGATTACGATTACAAGTACGAAGCTGCCAAGGCATACTATGCCGACGGAATGTATGGCAGCGCCGCAACCTTACTGGAAGAATCTATAGCCATCATGAAGGGTACAGACAAGGCGGAAGAATCGCTCTATCTGCTTGCAATGTGCAATATGAAGATGGGCGACTACGATTCGGCTGCCAAGTTCTTTACTACTTATTACAACTCTTACCCTAAAGGCAAATATACAGCCTTGGCAAGATTCAACTGCGGAAAGGCTCTATATAGCGATACGCCGAACCCACGTCTCGACCAGACATCTACGATTAAGGCTATCAGCGAGTTGCAGAACTTCATAGACTATTTCCCAGAGTCACATCTGAAGGACAGAGCCGAGAAGATGCAGTTCGAACTTCAGGATAAGCTTGTTGAGAAGGATTTCCTTGCTGCGAAGTTGTACTTCGACCTTGGCGGATACTTCGGCAACTGCACAAGCGGCGGAAACAACTATCAGGCGTGCATCATCACGGCACAGAACGCCCTGAAGGATTATCCTTACTCAGAGTACAGAGAAGATTTGTACTATCTTATTCTGAAGAGCAAGTACAACCTCGCCGCACAGAGTGTTGAGTCTAAGCAGGACGAGCGTTACCGCGATGCCATTGACGAGTATTACGGCTTCAAGAATGAGTTTCCTGAGAGCAAGTACACAAAGGAAGTAGACAAAATCTTCAAGGAGAGTAGCAAACGAGTTAAAAATTAAAAACATTATACAGGATTATGGATTACAAGAAGACCAATGCGCCTACCAATACCACTACGCGCAATCTTATGGATTTCTGTAAAGGTACAGACAACATCTACGAGAGTATCTCAATCATGGGCAAGAGAGCAAACCAGATTTCGGTAGACATCAAGAACGAGTTGTCAAAGAAACTTCAGGAGTTTGCATCTTACAACGACAGCCTTGACGAGGTGTTCGAGAACCGTGAGCAGATTGAGATTTCCCGTTTCTACGAGAAACTTCCAAAGCCAACCCTCATCGCTATTCAGGAGTTCGAGGAAGGCAAAATCTACTTCCGCAACCCTGCAAAGGAGAAGGAGAACCTTGATTAAGAACCACAAAACGCAGATATATGATTCAGCGAATACAAACGCTCTACATGCTTGCTGTTGAGATTCTGCTGATTGTATGTCTATGCAGCCCTATAGGACGGTTCGTCTCTGCCAACGGCGAGACTGTTGGCGTAATGAACAACCTTACGTTCCGCAACGGCAACGACGAGGTCTTGTCATATTCTCTGTGGGCACTTTGTACTATCATTTCGATAGTGCTTGTTACCACGGCTATGGCGATTCTCCTATACCGCAAAAGAATGCGCCAGATTAGATTCTTGGTGTTCAATACAATTCTTCTTGCCGGATACTGCATAGCTTACATTGCCTTTGTTTTCGTATTCAAGGGGCAGAGCGAGGGTGCATCGTTTACTCCAACATTGTACGTTGCATTTCCGGTAGTGAGCATTATACTTAATTGGTTGGCAATCCGTTCAATCGGCGCAGATGAGATGCTGGTTAGGGCTGTCGACAGAATAAGATAAAAAATAAAATAGGTTATAGACGATTCTTTCTTCTATAACCTATTATTTTTGTGCAAGATTTTGTTGCTGGATGATAATGCGAGTTGCAAACTCGCTTTTTTTGATGTTGCCTAATTCTTGCATCCCTTCGGTAGCAGGCGACCATAGGTCGAGCGCGGAAATTCGGCAGAACAAGGGTGCTTGTTGCTACTCTTTTACATCTTCGAAGATGTGCAATCTTTTTGCAAAATCGTAAGCAAAAATGCGGCTATTATTTTGATATTGGACATCAAATACCATCCAACCATCATTTGTTTGCTTTGAGGTAAAAATGTGGTGGGCAAAAACGACTTTTTTTGTTTTATAATTATAGATTAAGAAACCAGAAGCATTGTAATCCCTATCAGAATTATAAAGTTTAAAAGTAATGTAATCTTCTTTAAATTCAGATATTCCTTCAATAATATATACATTTTCTGAATTATCGGAATCTACTGCATAGAGTGTTTTTTCAAAGACTTCGAGAGTTTCCGCATCTATGAAATTCAAAAAAGCGTTGCCTTCTTTATCGCTCGTCACAACCAGAATGTGATTGCTTTCAAGATTTAAGTACGCATCGCCAATATCACCTATATCGCAATGTGGCAAATTTGTATCTTCTTCGGAATCAGAAAAAGCCTTTATCATCTCGCCCGTATTTACATCTATGGCAAGGAGAATCTCATGCCAGTCATGCTTCGATTTCACCCAAAGTTTGCCACCACAGACACCTTCAATGTCACCTAACTCAATTTTTACATTAAAATCAGATTGGTAGTCACGCTGCCACATTATATTACCGTCCCAATCGTAACGAATAATAGCATTTCCTCGACTCCAAAATACCATATTGTTGAAAACTTCGCGAGTGTCGCAATACTCCTTCTCGAAAATTTTATTGCCTGTTTCAATATCAACAAGATTGCCAAACCACACATTATTTTCATCAGAAAAGACAAATACATTTTGATAACGATAACATCCCTTGTCGTGTAAACAATATGTATTGTTCACCACATTAAGAAGTTCGCCGTCTCTGTTAAACAGCATGATGTCATAAAAGCCACTACCATCTTCTGAATCTGTTTGTACAACTACCTTGTCGTCATAACTTCTTACATAGCCAACTTCCCCTATAGGAATTTCCTTGCCATTGATATAGAGCATAGAATTATCATCCTTATCGGTAGTGGCATACGCTCCGTATCTGGCATCAAAACTATAAAAATGCCTTACGTCTTTTACAACTTTAGTTTCTTTCCACATAGTCTTTAATTAGTTAATTAGGCAAATGATTTAAGATAAAATCAAGTTAAATGCGTTAATTCGTATTTGAAAATCAGAATTCAGAAGACAAGGCTGGCAGAATAAAATTCTGTTAAAACTTTATTCTGCCAACAAGTTTTTCTATTTCTTTATCGGGATGAAGTAGGCTATTCGGGCATTTATCGTGGCGTTGTTTGATATGCTGTAATAGCCTTTCTTTGAGTTGTCGTAGATGTTGCCCAATCCGTAGTCGTATCTTACTTCGAGGTCGAAACGTCCTACGGTGGTGTTTATCTCCGTGCCAATGCCGGCAATTATACCGAAGTCGAAATCGTTATCGGTATCGTTTATGTGGTGATAGTTGGTAAGCAGAGACTCGTCGCCGTCGGCTGTCTTCTTCTTGCTAACCAGAAAGTTGGCATACGGACCGGCGTTGAAGAAGAACTGCGCGCCTTTCTCTTCCTTTCCCCAAGCCATGTGCGCCAGCAGCGGAACTTGTATGTAGTTCATCTTTCGGCTGAACGAGTATGTCTGCTCGTCGTTCTGCTCCTTGTAGCCAAGCGAGTTGTAGTTTACCTCGAGTTGTAGCGAGCACACGGCTTTGAAGTATTTCTCGCTGGTGTATCTTATCATCGCTCCAAATCCCGGACCAATCTGGTACGTCTGCTTTACGCGAGGGTTGAATCCCACCTTGTTAAGGTTCACTCCGCCGTTAAAGCCCACGTTCCATTTGTTACGGTATTCGCCAACTTGTGCCTTGGCACTCATCACAACCATTGCGAACAGCAAGGCAGGCAATGCTCTCTTTATTCTCATAATTCGGTTTAATATTCAATTTTTATTGGTCGGCGCTCGTCCTTAGAGTAGTGTACAAACCACACTCCGGTGTTTATGTATCCGCCGTGGCTGTTCATGCGTATGTACTTGAATCCGCTTTGGTAAGGGTTGAACTCGAGCGTGTTGCAGTTCTGCTCGAACTCGTTGCCATACTTGCTGAGGTTGGTAAGGAAGTAATATCCCGTGTCGAAGCCCAACATTCCGAATTTTGGATAACTTGGAATAAGCTCGCTGTTAAACCAATGGTAATAGTTGTGCATGAAGTCCTTTGTGCGAGTCTCGAACACGTTGTTGTAGAACTTGCTCCAGATGAATGTGTCGAAGTTATACAGATTGTCGAGGTGAGTGCCGTGGTACGTCTGCCACTCTGGATAGCCGAACAGCGTAATCTTGTACGACGGATTTTCTTGACAGAAGTCCTTCAGTTTGGCTGTAAGGAGATTGAGCGCGTTTATCGACGAAGAGTTCGGGATTATCACATTCTTCTTGCAGATGTTCGTCTGGCTCACGATAGCCGAATTGTCCGAATTCTTGTTGATGTTGAAGTACTTGATGTGTTTTTGGTCGAGATAATTCTTCAAACCGGCAACAAATTCGACTTCTTTTTTAGACTGCTCGTTTGTTTCGTAGAAAACAATCTGGCTGTCGCCGAAATTCTCAACAAAATGCTCGTATATTACATTGTTGAGATACAGCTGCGGCGGATTGACCATAAATACATACGGATTGTTGTATACCTCCATGCACTTGCTTGTAAACGGCACAATGAGCCTAATCTTGTGCTCCTCGGCATACTTGGCAAGTGGCGCAATCTGCGAACTGTACATCGGGCCCACAATGAGGTTCATGGATGCCAGCATCGGGTCTTTAAGAATGTTGTCGATACTTGCGTTCGACTTGTCGCCCGAGTCGTATGTGTAGATGTCAATCGACACGCCTTGATGCTTCAGGCTGTCGACGCTCATCAGAAAGCCTCGGTAATACTCAACCATCTTGCTGCGTTCTGCCGCGTTTATTGTCTCCGACATGAACGGAAGGATTACGGCAGCCTGAACCCTGTTGGGCACGGCGGTAGTGTGCTCCTCAACTCCGTTTATGTCGTTCTGTATTGCTTGAAGGGCAGGTGAGTTAGGAATGTTGATGTACATGCCGACAAAGTACTTGTCGGGCGATAGAGTTGGATTTACGCTTAGGATATCGTCAACCGATACATTGTAAGTCTTGGCGATATGATATAATGTCTCACCCTGCTGTACAACGTGGGTGGTTCTGATATTGGTGCCCTGTGCAAGGCATGTGGCAGAAGCCATCATCAAGCCGAGAAACAGAGCCAGTGATTTTGGCTGTAACATATTTGTATTCGAAAAAACCGGAGCAAAAATAATAAAAATAACTCGTTCTGTATACATATTTCAATTCTTATTTATTACATTTGCAACAAATTAACATGATTTAATGATGAGTAAATTCGGTTTTCTATGCTTGATGTGTTGTTTTATGTGCCTAAGGCTCAGCGCCCAGCAGATTGAACCGCACATTCGGATTATAGAAGCAAACGGCGAGGCTGTTGACAGAATACTTACCGCTGACAGCGCATTTGTAGGCTCTGCTCCGGTGGTTGCCAAGTTTGTTGCCAATCCGTCGGGAAACGAAGGCAGAACATCGCTCTACGAGTGGCGAATCGTGAAGAAGGACAGCTCAACGCCATCGGTTGTAAGATACGATGAAGATGTTGATTTCACCTTTACTGAGAGCGGAACATTCGAGGTTACCCTCTACGCCACATTCATCGACAACGCAACAAACGACACGATAGTAGACGACACGCAGAGACCGATAACCACAACCGTTTCCGAATCGTCTCTCTTCGTTCCAAACGCATTCTCGCCAAACGGCGACGGCATAAACGATATTTTCAAGGTCAAGGCAAAGAGCATCGTAGAGTTTCATGCCTACATCTTTAACCGATGGGGACAGCAGTTGTACGAGTGGGGCATAGACCAGATGAACGACGGCGGATGGGACGGAACATCGCACGGAAAGCCCGTTAAGGACGGCGTTTACTTCATCGTTGTTAAGGCAAAAGGTTCTGACGGAATAAAATACAATATCAGGCACGATATAAATATTTTGAGAGGATACGAAAGCACTTCTGCGGTATCAAACCAGTAAGGATAACAAAAAATTATGAGCGATAACAAGATAACAGTTTTAGGGGCAAGGGTACATAATCTGAAAAATGTTGATGTGGAGTTGCCGCGCAACAGTCTGACGGTCTTTACCGGACTAAGTGGCAGCGGAAAGAGTTCCTTGGCGTTCGATACAATCTATGCCGAGGGACAGAGGCGTTATATAGATACTTTCTCGGCATACGCACGCAATTTCCTCGGAAATATGGAGCGTCCGGACGTTGATTTGATTTCCGGACTCAGTCCTGTTATTTCTATCGAGCAGAAGACGACCAACAAGAATCCCCGCTCAACGGTTGGCACAACAACCGAGATTTACGATTATCTCAGACTTCTTTTTGCCCGTGCCGGCGAGGCTTACTCGTACATCAGCGGCGAGAAGATGGTAAAATATACCGAAGACCAGATTTACGACCTCATTCACTCTGAATATAACAATTCGAGAATCTATATTCTTGCGCCGCTCGTGCGTAGCCGAAAGGGGCATTACCGCGAACTTTTCGATACCGTGCGCCGCAAAGGCTATCTGACCGTAAGGGTTGATGGCGAGATTAAGGAGATTGTTCACGGAATGAAACTCGACCGATACAAGAATCATGATATCGAGGTAGTTATTGACAAACTGAAGGTAACGGACAACGATGACAGTAAGCGTCTGAAACAGAGCATTGCCACAGCCCTCCACATGGGCGACGGACTGCTTATGGTCTTCGATGCCGACAATGCAACGGTTAAGCACTTCAGCAAACAACTTATGTGTCCAACGTCGGGTATGAGTTACAGCGACCCTGCACCTCACAACTTCTCGTTCAACTCGCCAAACGGCGCGTGTCCGCGATGCAAGGGACTGGGAGTTGTCAATGTCATCGACCTCGACAAGGTGATTCCCGATCGCTCAGTCTCAATTCATGCCGGTGGAATCCTTCCACTCGGAAAATACAAGAATCAGATGATTTTCTGGCAGATAGAATCGCTGCTGGAGATGAACGAACTCTCTATAAAACAGCCTATTAGCGAGATTCCCGATTCGGTTCTCGACGAGATTCTGAACGGCTCGCAGGAAAGGGTTAAGATAAAGATGGAAAAAAGCCATGCTTCGTCCGACTATTTTGTTGAGTATGAAGGCATTGTAAAGTACATCAACATGATTAAGGAGAACGATGACTCGGCAAACGCCCAGAAATGGGCTGACCAGTTTGCCAAGGTCGATGTATGTCCCGAATGTCATGGACAGAGGCTGAACAAGGAGGCTCTGCACTTCAAAATTGGTGGAAAGAACATCTTCGAACTCTCGGAGATGGACGTTGCCGATTTGTACGAATGGACAAATACGATAGAAGAGCAACTGTCTGATAAACAGAAGAAAATCGCTTCGGAGATTCTGAAGGAAATCCGAAGCCGACTGAAGTTTCTTCTCGATGTCGGACTCGACTATCTGTCTTTGAACCGCCAGTCAATGTCGCTTTCGGGCGGCGAGAGCCAGCGAATAAGACTCGCAACGCAGATTGGCTCGCAACTTGTGAATGTGCTCTACATTCTCGACGAGCCGAGCATCGGTCTGCATCAGCGCGACAACATACGCCTTATCAACTCGCTCAAGGAGTTGCGCGACTTGGGCAATACCGTCATCGTTGTTGAGCATGATAAGGACATGATGCTCAATGCCGACTATATCGTTGATATGGGACCGAAGGCTGGACGGCTTGGCGGCGAGGTGGTTTTCCAAGGCACTCCGGCACAGATGCTGAAGAAAAATACGCTCACGAGCGGCTATCTTAATCGCACAAAAGAAATTAAAGTGCCAGATGAACGAAGGAAAGGCAACGGCTTGTCAATCAAATTGATAGGAGCGAAGGGCAACAACCTGAAGAACGTTACTGTTGAGTTCCCGCTGAACACTCTTATATGCGTCACAGGCGTTTCGGGAAGCGGAAAATCGACCTTGATAAACGACACGTTGCAGCCAATTCTGTCGCAGCATTTCTACCGTTCTCTGACCGATCCGCTTGCGTACGAAAAATTCGAAGGAATAGAGAACATTGACAAGGTTGTGAACGTTGACCAGAGTCCGATTGGACGCACTCCGCGTTCAAATCCTGCAACATATACGAATTTATTTAGCGATATTCGAGAATTATTTGTAAATTTGCCAGAAGCAAAGATTCGCGGCTATAAGCCGGGCAGATTCTCGTTCAACGTGTCGGGTGGAAGATGCGAGACCTGCCGCGGCAACGGTTACAAAACCATCGAGATGAACTTCCTGCCCGATGTGCTTATTCCGTGCGAGACTTGTCACGGAAAGCGATACAACCGCGAGACGCTCGAAGTCCGCTTCAAGGGCAAGAGCATTGCCGATGTGCTCGACATGACGATAAATCAGGCGTGCGAATTCTTCGAGAATGTACCGAATATCCTAAACAAAATCAAGACTTTGCAGGAAGTAGGATTGGGATACATCAAACTCGGACAGTCGTCAACAACCCTCTCGGGTGGCGAGAGTCAGCGCGTTAAACTGGCAACCGAACTTGCCAAGCGCGACACCGGAAAGACGCTCTACATACTCGACGAGCCAACGACGGGACTTCATTTCGAAGATATCAGAGTGCTGATGGATGTTCTGAACAAACTTGTAGACCGCGGCAACACGGTAATTATCATCGAGCACAACCTCGACGTGATAAAGATGGCTGACTACATCGTGGAGATGGGTCCCGAAGGCGGAAAGGGCGGCGGACAGCTTCTGTTTACCGGCACTCCCGAGGAGATGGTCGAGAAAGGCATCGGACATACGTCTAAATTTCTGAAAGAAGAACTCGGCGTGTAACTTTTGCAAAAGTTGCGCCGTCATACTAAATAAATTTTATTGATAAATAACGATAAACCAACTATCCAATGAGAAAAAATGTACTTCTCTCTATTGCGTTCTTGGCTATGGCAGCCATAGCTGAACCATCATTTGCCTTGTGTCCGGTAAATCCAGCCACTTTGCAGCCTGTGCTTAATCAGGCAAAAGCCGCAATGAAGGCTAACGATTTGGACAGGGCTGCTTCTATTTTGAGCCATTATCAGGAGCAGGGTAACGAACTTGATGCCGAGGGCAACACTCTCTTGGCTTCAATCTACGAAAAGCAGACATTCTACGAGGAGGCTGTGGCACAGCTCGAAAAACTCGATTTGTCGGCTATGTCAGATACCGAGAAGGGCAAGCACTATATCAAGATTTTGGGCGTTTTGTCAAAGATTCGTCCTTCTGATGCAGAGAGCGCACGCGAACTGTCTACCAAGCTTCGCGATGTATGCCAGAAGACTATCGCTTGCGGTGGCGAGGCTATGATTATTGCCGAGACTCGCTTGGGCGAGATGCAGCTTAATGCCGACATCGAGGCTGGTGTAAAGATGCTTCGCGAGACTGCAACAAAGCGTTTCGGACAGATTGGCAAGACAATAAACGATGTTAAGACCAACAGTGTTAAGGACGAACTTCTTGGCAACATCTTCAAGGCAATGGGCGATGCTTATGCCTTCAACTACGACGACAAGAACGCTAACAGCATGTACAGCCTTTCTGCCCGTTGCGGCAATGCCGAGGCTATTCAGCAGTGTCAGGACAAGACTATCGACTATACAACTCCAAACAGTCCGGTGATTGTATATTGATAGCTCATTTTCAAGATAAAATAAATCCGAGGCTCGTCCGAAAAAATGAGCCTCGGATTTTTATTTTTAGCGGATGCTGTCATTTGCATGATGCTTCTTGTCGTTTTCTTCCATTTCCTTTTCTGGATACTCTCTCAAAGATTCATACAACTCTTGCATTTTCGATTTTGTTATCTTCTCCGACTCGTTCAGTTGTTGCTTTGTGTTGAGATATTGGTTAAGACTTTCCCAGTCGGCAAGACTGATATTCTCGTTAAAGAAATCGGGATAGACTAAATCGGAAATGAAAAACCACCTGTCGCTACTTCCCGACAATGTTGAAATCCACTTCATCTTTACAACATTGCTTTTGGTGAACTTTTTACCTTGTACCTGTTCACCCTTCTTATCCAGAAGTATTACATCGCTATCCTTTTCGTAAAATTCCATTCTTTCATGGTTGACTTCTGCAAGAGTGTATTCGCCACCTTTGTCTGTATTTTCCATCAGATACATTTTGCCATTTTCCAATACAAAGAGAGGCAAATTGCCATATCTGTCACTACCATTATATTTTATCTTGTATTTTTTGCTATCAATGCTGAAATATCCTTGTGGGGATATCTTAATTGTATGATTATTAGATGTTTTGTAAATACCTTGATAGAAATTCTGAATCTGATTATGGTCCTCATTTGTATATCCTCGGTATTCATTATCAAAAAAATAATAATTCGTTGTTTCGGAATACTGATAAAGCATACATCTCTTGCCACCAATAAACTTGAATCTTATCCACAGATTATCTGGCGAACCGTCCACTAATGAATATGAGTCGTATTTATCGCCTTCAACCTTTTTTAAATAACTGATATAATCACCTTCATCTCCCCACGACCATTCGTAGTACAACGAATCATTCGACTTGGTAAGTTCTATATATCCTCTGTAACTATACCAGCCAGTCTTTTCGTTTTTATCGCATACAGATAAGGCACTGTCGTTTTCATCGGAAACTGTTTGTGTCACTTTGCCTTTCTTAGAACAAGAAAGGCATAAAGCTAAAAGCATTAGGACAAAGGTAATTCTTTTCATGGTTCTATTATTTGTTTCTTTTGATATGCAAAATACGTTTGCATCCGTCTGTAACTTTAAAGCGGTTGTCCGGACGCTCGTTTACCAGCCACACAATGTCGTTGCCGTGACAAAGCAGAATTTGATTTTCTTTCTTCGTGCGACTGAATTTGCGGTCGGTCATGTAATCGCTGACGAGTTTGCTGCCATTCATTCCGAGAGGGTAGAAACGGTCGCCGTTCTGCCATCGGCGCATTGCCAGTTCGCCGTCGATTAAGTCGCCGTTGATGTAAGCCTCGGTCTTCGGAATACTCTTGAAATCGGTAGGCATGGCATCAACTTGTTCTATAATCCAGTCGTCGAGCAGAGATTCTTCCGTCGTTTCCTTGACTGAGACGACCTCGATGCAACCGCGCTCAATCATAATTCGGTGAGTATCAGTGCGGAATTGCTTTCCGCTGTTCGCCGATTTCGCAGCCGAAAGAATGTTGTCGAGCTGCGTTTCGTTGATGTGCGCGTGCTTCAGACACTCGAACAGAATCGTCCGTGGCGAAACTGTTTGCAGGAGTTCTGCCGTGTCTATGCTCATGCCGTTTTCCGTGGTGTGGCAAAGTCGTTTTCGGTAGTTGTCGATGGCTTCCTTGTAGATACTGAAAGCCTCGGCAATGTGCTGCGACGTTGTGTTTATGGCATCCGTTACCGAAGGATTGAGCGTCTGCATCTCTGGCAAGAGGCGCAGGCGGATGAAGTTGCGGTGATAGATGTCTTCAAGATTGGTGCTGTCGGTCACAAAATTCTGTCCTATTTCTTGCAGAAAACCGAGTATTTCAGCCCGATGCACGCACAGAAGAGGGCGGACGATGAAGCCGTTTCGCGGACTCATGCCTTTCAATCCCTGAATACCTGTTCCGCGCGAGAGATTCAGCATGAAAGTTTCTGCATTGTCGTCCATGTGATGCGCCACGGCAATAGCCTTGGCATTGGTTTGTACGCGTAGTTTCTCGAACCAGTCGTAGCGTAGTTCGCGCGCCGCCATCTCGATGCTCTGCTTGTGTTGCTCGGCATATTCGGCGGTGCTGAAATCTACCTTGTGAAGCGTGATTCCGAGGCGTTGGCATAGGGTAGTGACGAACTCCTCGTCGCGCATGCTTTCGTTGCCACGAAGATGGAAGTTGCAGTGTGCGGCCTCACATTCGTAGCCCAGTCTTTGCAGAATGCTGATAAGACAGACAGAGTCAGCACCGCCACTCAGGGCGACGATGACTCTGTCGTTTTCGCTTAAAAGAGCATTTTTGTCGATAAAGTTCTTTATCTTGTTTGGAAATCTCTTCACTTTTACTTGCAGAATTTTTTTATCAGGCCATCGGCTTTGTCGTCGCCGAGACTCTTCGCCTTTTCAAGATTCTTCCTTGCATTAACCTTGTCGCCCTTCTGTGCCTGACTGAATCCCAAGATTCTGAAGGCGTCTGCGCTGTTGCCGTCGATGTTTGCGGCTCTCTGTGCAGCGGCGATAGCCTCATCTATCTTATTGACTCTCAGACAGACAGAAGCCAATTCGAGTTGGAAGGTAATCTCCTCGGGAGCAATCTCAGCAGCCTTGTTGATGTCCAAATAAGCCTGCTGCCACATCTTCAGCTTCAGTTCGGTCTGCTCGCGAAGGTAGAAGAATTCCGCGCCGATGTGGATGCCTTGTGCCTTCTGACATTCGTTGTAGTCTTCCCAAGCCTCCTTGTTCATGTCGAGTTCAGCCTTAAGTTGAGCACGCTCGTAGAGGAACGGAGCAGCCTGCGAAGTGTAAGGCTTTATAAATGTGTTCAATGCGCTGTCCATCAAGGCGATGCACTCTTTCTTGTCGCCGCCCATCATCTCTTTTGCTCTCGATGCCGCAAACCAATTTTCGGCAGTTGCTTTTGGCTGATGGCAGACATCAAGATAGGCATCGAACGCACCGTCGTACTTCTTCTGTGCGAAGAGAATATCGCCCATCAGTTGAGTGTAGAACGGCATCTTGTTAAGTGCGATGGCTGTCTGAATCTCGCGAAGCGCACGGTCGAGCGTCCAATCCTTGTAGACAGGCTCTGGGAAACTCAGGCACTTGCGGTATATTACGTTTGCAACGTTGTAGCACGCATCATCTTTCTTTTCGGTCTTCTCGACAAACAGTTTCAGATTCTCCTCAGCCTGTTCAAACTTCTGAGTATCAACGTAGAAATTGCATCGGCGAAGATAGCCGTCGGGACTGTTTGGGAACTTCTTCACAAAGTCGTCAACCATGCTGATGTACTGTTCGTCGGTCATGTTGCCGGCGTTCATCATCATGTAGACAAGAGCGTCGTTAACTTCGTCTGGAATATCCGATTTTATGTTGATTCTCTTCAAGTTAGGGTCGTTTCCCGACATGGCAGAAATCTGCATGTTCGAGCCGTAGAGAACGTCCATTCCGTAGACCTTGGCATCGTTGCCGGAACACTTCTGAACAAGGGCGATGCACTCGCCGTTGGTGTTGAGAACAGGCGTGCTGGTGTACTTCTCGTTGCCCTTGAAGCTGAATGTGTAGTAACTGTATTTCTGCGCTGCGAGCGATGCTTCTTCTACGATTCCCTGCTGGCAAGTCACGTTCTTCTGCGTTGAATATGGCAGAAGATACACCGTCTGACTCTTTTCAGCCTTTGTTGATGCGAGGTTCAGGAAGGTGATTTTGCTCTTTGCCGGAAGGTCTACCGTGAACTTCACGATGTCGTAGATGTTGTTTGCACCGATGATGTTCTTAACCTGATATTTGTTGCCGTCGGCATCGATGATTTCAGCCTTCGATGCGCCCTCGAATGAGCGATAGTCGGACAATGCAACACCTTTGTCGTTGATAAAGAAACCGTTAGTGTTGTTTATTATCTTTCCGTTGGCGTCGTATGTTACGACGCTGAAGACCGCTTTTTTCATTTTCGATGCCCACTTGGGCGTTTGTGCCATTGATGTAGATGCTACCAGACACAATGCGATAAGTATATTTTTCTTCATTTTCAATGATTATTATCAGTTGTTAGTCAGAAGGGCTCTTGCGTTGTTCAGAGCCGCCTCGGTAAGCGTTGCGCCGCTCACCATGTGCGCAATTTCCTCAACTCGCTGCTCGTGAGTTAGTTGGATGATGTGGCTCACCGTTCCGTTGTCTTTATCCTCTTTGTAAACCTTGTAATGGTTCTTTCCCTGTGCCGCAATCTGTGGCAGGTGAGTGATGCTGATAACCTGTCGGTTCTGCTGCCCCATGTTCTTCATCATCTCCGCCATCTTGTCGGCAATGCTGCCCGAAACGCCAGTGTCAATCTCGTCGAAAATAATTGTCGGAAGTTTTACTGCGCTGCTAATCAATGCTTTGAGCGACAGCATTACGCGCGCAATCTCACCGCCCGATGCCACGGCAGACACCTGCTGAAGCGTTCCGTTCTTGTTAGCCGAGAATAGGAAGTTCACCTTGTCGATGCCCGATGGCTCAGGCTTCGCACTCTTCTGCAAGTCGATGACAAACTGCACGTTAGGAATGCCGAGCGGTTTCAGAAGTTCAATCATCTGCTTTTCTACTTCTTTTGCCGCCTTTGTTCGCAGACTGCTGAGCTTATCTGCCTGTTGCTGAACCTTTTTCAGCATTTCGTTTCTCTTCTTCTCAAGCTCGGCGATGTGCTCTTCGGAGTTGTCTATGAGGTCGAGTTTCTCTTGCAGACCGTTGAAGACATCTATCAGCTCCTGAAGGCTGTTTACTCGATGCTTCTTCTCCTGTTCGTAAATCTCGTTAAGTCGGTCGTTTAGTTGCTGAAGTTGCTGAGGGTCGTACTCCAGACTGTCCTGAAGCGAGCTAATCTCGTTGCTGATGTCCTTCAGCTCGATGTACGCGCTTTCGGTGCGCTGATAAAGTTCGGCAACCGTCGGAGTCATCTTTTCGAGGTTTGCGAGGCTGTGCGAACATTCCTTTATCATGTCCAGAACGCCGTGTTCCTGCGTCATTATGCTGTCAACCTTGAAGAGTTCAGCCTTGATGTCCTCGGCATGACTGAGTGTTTCCACCTCGTCCTCTATTTCCTGCTGCTCGTTAGGGTCGCTTAGGTTGAGGGCTGCAAGTTGTTCAACCTGAAAGCGGAGGAATTCCTCTTCTGCCTTGTCTTTTTTCGACTCCTCGATAGCCTTTGCCAGAGCCGTTTCAACGGATTTGTATTCCTTGTAAGTCTGCTTGTATGTCTTCAGCTCGTCGTTGTCTTTCGCAATGATATCGAGCACGTTAAGCTGGAAATCTTCTTTGTTCAGAAGCAGATTCTGATGCTGCGAATGAACGTCGATAAGCTGTTCGCCAAGTTCCTTCAGAAGCGGAAGTTGTGCCGGTACGTCGTTGATGAATGCGCGGCTCTTTCCCGAAGCATGAAGCTCGCGTCGGATGATGCAGTCGGCCGGGTCGTAGTCTAGCTCGTTGCGCATAAAGAAATCCTCCATTCCGTAGGCTGTAAGGTCGAAATGCGCCTCGATGACGCACTTTGTCGCGCCGTTCTTGATAGCCTTCGTGTCGGCTCTCTGACCGAGCAGAAGTCCGATGGCTCCGAGGATTATTGATTTTCCCGCGCCAGTCTCGCCCGTGATTACCGAAAAGCCGTTTTCGAAATTGATGTCGAGTTTTTCAATAAGCGCGTAGTTCTGTATTATAAGGTTCTTTAGCATCTTATTTTTTCTTTATAATAGCGTCCCAGAAATCATTCTGCGAAGGGTTTAGGTTTGACAGAAGAGTGTAGACATCTTCCTTCTCCTTGTTGTTTCCCTTCGAATAAATGTTTACCAGTTCGTCTCTTTTGTAATCTGTAAAAATCTGTGGCAACAGAGCCATCGGCTTGCTGCTGTGAGCCTGCTTCAGGAGAGCGAGCGATTCAGTAATCTCGTTTCGTCCTCGTTCTGAGTTTGTTGCCATTATGTCGAGTCCCTTGCGATGATAGTTGTACTGCAAAGTGCGGTATGCCTCCATTGCTGGATCCATGTAGTCGTTGATTATAGCATGGCGGTTCTTGCTGTCGGAGTAAGCCTTCCAGCCGGCCTCGCTCATGTTTTGTGCGCTGTTCACAATGCTTTCAACCTTACGCAGGATTTCCGTTCCGCCCATCGGTGCCATTGTGTCCATGTCGAGTCCGATGATGAGGTAGGCATAGTATGCCATCATAGCTGTCAGATTGCTTTCCATCTGGTCTTCGCGATATTCCAGTTGGTCGTTCTCCTGATAGGTAAAGTTGAAGTTCTGGTCCTTGTTTCCGTATACCACCGTATTGATGTTTGTGTTGAAGATTGGGCGCGTGCTCTGCACCATCAGTTCGCACTTGAATGTGCCGTCGGCAGCTGAATATTCGTTTACTGTTATGTTGAATGTGCAGTTTATGCGCTCTATCTTGCTGTATTTCTGCGTTGTCCACTCGCGTGAGTTCATAAACTCCGTGAGGGCAGTCTCGAGGGTCGAGAAAACCGTCGTAGAACTCGAAATCTTAGAGTGGTTGATGCTAATCTTGCAGTTCAGTTCCTGCGCCCTCAAAGGTGCTGATATACAAAGAAGAATAGCTGCCACACAAAGTAGCAGCTTTCTTGAACGTGCTGTATTTCTTTTTTTTAGATTCATTCTTTGTTTTTCAAGACCTCTTCGAGATTGTTGATGATGTCGCACGCAACCTCGCTCTTGCTTTTCAGCGGATAGGGTGTTGAGCCTTGTGCCGAGATTATCGTAATCTTGTTGGTATCAACCCTGAAGCCTGCGCCCTTGTCTTGCAGCGAGTTCATCACGATGAAATCGAAGTTTTTTCGCTGAAGCTTGTCCTGAGCGTTTTGCATCTCGTCGTTTGTCTCGAGTGCGAAGCCAACCAAAACTTGATTCTGTCTTTTCTGCTTTCCGAGCGAAGCGGCGATGTCTTGCGTAGGTTTTAGCTGAAGCACGAGGTCGTCGCCATGACGCTTAATCTTCTGTTCGGCTCTCGTCGCCGGAGTGAAGTCGGCAACGGCGGCGCAGAGTATTCCGGCATCGCAGTCGGCAAAGCGACTGTTTGCAGCCTCGTACATTTCCTGAGCCGACTCAACATCTATTCTGTTGATGTTCGGGTGCTTGACGCCCAGCGTTACCGGACCGGCTATCAGTTCAACCTGCGCGCCTCTTGCGGCACATTCCTCGGCAAGGGCGAATCCCATCTTTCCCGAAGAGTAGTTGCCTATAAAACGCACGGGGTCTATCTTTTCGTATGTCGGACCGGCGGTTATCAGAATTTTCTTTCCGCTGAGGTTTGATTTTGCGGCGAAGAATTCTTCAAGTCGGGCGATGATATTCTCGGGCTCTTCCATTCTGCCTTTGCCAACAAGGTGGCTTGCCAGTTCGCCCGATGGAGGCTCAATTATTATGTTGCCGTAACTTTCGAGCGTCTTCAGGTTCTTCTGTGTTGACGGATGCGCGAACATGTCGAGATCCATTGCAGGTGCAACAAAGACAGGCGCTTTCATCGAAAGATATGTGGTTATGAGCATGTTGTCGGCAATGCCGTTTGCCATCTTGCCGATGGTAGATGCCGTTGCCGGTGCGATGAGCATTGCGTCAGCCCACAGACCAAGGTCAACGTGGCTGTTCCATGTTCCGTCGCGCTGCGAGAAGAACTCGCTGACTACAGGCTTGCTCGTGAGTGCCGACAGCGTGATTGGAGTGATGAACTCCTTTCCCGCTGGTGTGATAACAACCTGCACCTCGGCGCCTTTCTTTATCAGACCTCTGATGATGTAGCAAGCCTTGTAGGCGGCAATGCTGCCCGTTATGCCCAGTACAATCTTCTTTCCTTTAAGCATATTATTTTGTTTTTTGCGCCTCCTTGAACTCTAACAGCAGACGTGTGAGCACATGTTTTGTTTCCTGCGGAAAATCTCCGCGCTGCATCCAGTCGTAATACGCCGGGTCTTTTGCAAACACGTTGAATACGCTTTCGCCTTTGTATTTTCCGAAGTTGACCGTCGGAACCTTGTTTTCGTTGTAAACGAATCGACCAGCAAGGTCAACGTTGTCGTTCATCTTGCTGAAATCGGCAAGTTTCTCGATGTCGTTTTGCAGTTCGTCGGGATATTTGTCGAGTTGGGCCTTCAGAACCTCGTAGGTTGCGATTGTGTCGGCAAGTGCGCTGTGAGCCACAACCTTTTCGCCGTTTTCGAGCGTTACGCCGTCGTTTTCGAGGTCGCCTCCGCAGTAGAACTTGTAGGCGGCAACGAGAGTGCGTCGCTCCAACTTGTGGTAGATGTTCTGCACGTCTACGAAGTTGCGCTTGCTAAGGTCAATGTCGATGCCCACGCGGTAAAACTCCTCGGCAAGCATCGGGATGTCGAACTTGTTTGAGTTGAATCCTGCCAAGTCGCAGCCCTTTATGTAGTCTGCCAAGCCTTTTGCCAGTTGTCTGAAGGTAGGGCAGTCCTTTACGTCCTCGTCGGTGATGCCGTGAATGGCTGTCGAAGCCTCTGGAATATGCATTGTCCGCTCTGTCCGCTCTTGCATCATCTGTGTCTGGGAGTCGAAATATATCTCGGTTGGTCTTATTCGGCGCACTTTTCGCTCTTCGTCGCCGTTTGGCATAATCTTTATGCAGCTGATTTCTACGATGCGGTCCTTCATCAGGTTTACGCCTGTTGTCTCGAGGTCGAAAAATACGAGCGGACGTTTAAGATTCAGTTTCATTGTGCCTGCGTATTAGTCGTTAAGCATCATAGGCATTAGCAGCATCAAAACCTGCTCCTTCTCGTTCTGCTCGGCAGGAACGATGATGCCCGGACGCGATGGGTTGTTAAGCTGGAACAGGATGTCCTGACCGTCCATGTTGTCGAGAATCTCGCGAAGCAGAGTTCCCTTGAAGCCGATGCTCAGCGGATTGTCTGTATAGCTGCAAGGAAGCTTCTCCTCGGCAGATGTTGAGAAGTCGTAGTCCTGACCAGATATGTTGACGCTGTCGTTGCCGAACTCAAGTTTGATGAGCGATGATGTCTTCTCGCTGAAGATGAGCACGCGGCGGAGTGCGCAAATCATCTGCTGGCGGTCTATTGTTGCGCAGAACGGATTGTCTGTTGGGATAACTGCGTTGTAGTTAGGGAAATGACCCTCAATCAGACGGCACATGATAGAGTAGTTCTCGAGTAGGAACAGAGCGTTCTTGTCGTCGAACTGCACGCTAACGTCGCCGCTTTCCTTTCCGAGGATGTTCTTCAGCAAGTTAGCCGGCTTCTGCGGAAGGATGAAGGCTGATTTCTCGAAGCCCTTGTATTCAGGGTAGATGCATCTTACGAGCTTGTGTCCGTCTGATGCCACGAGTGTAATCTTTTCAGAGTCGATGTCGAAGTAGATACCGTTCATCACATGTCTCAGCTCGTCGTTAGCTGTGGCGAATATCGTCTTAGTGATGCCCGAGAGCAGATTGTCGGCAGCGATGTTGAACTTCACGATTGAAGGGCTGTTCATCTCCGCGCTCTTTGGATATTCGTCGGCATTCTGTGCCATGAACTTGTAAACGCCGTTCTGATAGCCTATCTCGAGGCTCAGGGTTGTTGTGTCAACCTTGAAAGAAATTGGCTGCTCTGGAATCTCCTTCATAGCGTCAAGAAGAGTCTTTGCCGTGATGGCGAACTTGCCTTTCTCGTCCAAATCTGTTACAGGAACTTTGGTTATGAGGGTTGTCTCGGTGTCTGAAGCTGTTACGGTAAGCGTATCGTTCTCGGCTTCGAACAGGAAACACTCAAGTATAGAGATTGAGCTTTTTGAGCCGATAACACGTCCTATTGCCTGCAAGTGCTCGTTTAGTACACTGCTTGAAACTATGAAATTCATACTTCGTTTTTGTTTTAAAGATTAAGTTAATGAGCGCAAAGTTAAGAATTAATTTTGAGAGAAAAGTTATTTTTCAAAAAAATGTTTGAGCGAATGCTTTCAACTAAAAAAAAGTGTTACTTTTGCAGACATTTCAAAAATGAAATAATAATATTATATATGGATTTCACAGGAAAAATTATAGCCGTGTTGCCAGAAAAGACAGGTGTGTCGGCTAAGGGAGAATGGAAGGTTCAGGAGTTTGTAATAGAGGACAGCGCATCGTCGCAGTATCCTCGCCGTATGTGCTTCAGCGTTTTCGGTGCAGACAAACTCGCTCAATTTAATATTCAGGTAGGACAGGATTTGACAGTTTCGTTCGATATTGACGCAAGAGAATATCAGGGCCGTTGGTTCAACAGTATCCGCGCATGGAGAGTAACTCCAGCGGTTCAGGCTGCGCCGGGTGTTATGCCTGCTGCCCCATACGGAGCAGAGGTTCCTCCGGTTGCTCCAGTTGCAAGTGCTCCAGCTGCGCCAGCCGCTGCTCCGCTTGCTTCAGACGAGTCGTCAGACCTTCCTTTCTGATTCGTTTTTATACAAGAAATTACAAGGACGGTATGCTTTCGAGCTGCCGTCCTTTCTGTTTTAGTTGAAATTCATAATTAGTAAGATGAAAATTCAGAACAGATTGATAATTAAAGAATTATAATGAACAGTTTCGCTAGAAATTGTTCGAACGTCGTAGGAACGTCCAAGGAAGGTAGAGGGAAGATATATGGGTATAGCTGGATTAGGGGAATGAAGTAAGTCGATAGCAAGAGGGTAGTAAGGGGATAGCAAGGGGATAGCAAGGGGGAAGGTTCGACGAAATCCACATTGTCCCGCCAATTCAGACGGTGAGGATTCATAATTCATAATGGTAGAAAAAGTGAAATATTTTGTCTTTTGGTATATACAAAATAGTGCCAAGGTATATGCAGGGTATATGCAAGATATATGTAGGCTATATGTAAGTTATATGTAAGCTATATGTAGAGTATATGTAAGCTATATGTTAGATATATGCAGAGTATACGTAGAATAGGTGATTCATAATTCAAAATTCATAAATCACACTTCCTCAAGAAGTAGGCAGAACTTAAGGAAAACCCGAACGCATCCAGAAGGATTAGCCCCACATTAAGCCAGATTTCCGCGCTCGGACTTCGCACCACAAGTTCTGTTGAATTTCCGAATTCGGCTGAGAAAAAGAAATGGGAATTTGTAATTCCCACCGCTGAAAAACGTTCGCTTGCTACCGAGGGGACGCAAGAATTTCCATCGCTGAAAAATACAATGTTTTGTGTTGCGCAAGAATAAAAAAAGTTGTTATTTTTGTGGCTGGGAATTAAGGGAGTTCTTGCGTCCCTTCGAACCATAGACCGAATGGCAAAATAGGCAGAACATGAGTATAAATTGAACATATATTGACTCAAAGAAAATGAAAAGAGAATTATTTAAGACAATTGTTTCAGATATAAAAACAGATAAATTCTTTTCTGATTATAAATTCATAAAATCTGAAAACCTCTTAATTCTTCGCAATGGAGATGGGTTTATTGCTGCTGATTTACAACATTGGAGAGATTATGAGGATGAATCATGTGTAATACGTCCTGTCTATGGAAGGCGTTTTGACATTCTCGCCAAATGGTTTGAAAAATATGATGTTATAATACCTCTTAAATTGCAAAGATTATCTCCACAAATAATGCGGTACAACAATGGTACAGAGGATGAACGAGAAATCACGTTCAAATACGATTTTTCCGATTACGAAGAAAAGTTTCCGCAACTATGCTCTACATTAAAAGAAAATCTATCTGACATGTGCGATGAATACGCAACTCTGAATGATTTTTACAGCAAGATTGTTGTACCACAGAAAAAAGGAGAGGAGGAATTGCCAGAAGCTGGGGCAGATTGGATTTTTGTTTATCTCACATTAGGATTTCTTGTTGATAAAGATAACTATCCCACACTTAAGAAAAAGGTACTTGAGCGTGCTGAATGGTTACTTCACCATCACGAGCTAAGTGTTGCGGAATATTATGACAGAATGGACGAGATAATTTCATATATGGAGAACAACGTGAGGTTATAAGAACGCTCTTGCGTCCCTTTGGTAGAAAGCGAACTGAATTCTAACGGCAACGTTCGGCAGAACGTTGAGATTTGTTAAATATAAACGAAACTAAATGAAAACACTTATTACAATAACGCTTTTACTTGTGAGCATCTTAGGATTTTCACAAAATAGCATATCGCTAAAGGCAAGGCTCGTGGCAAATCCACCATTGTTTACGACGGAAAGGATGTTGAGCTTCACAAAAAGAATTGCTTAAAAAATATGATGAAAATGCCTTTAATGAACTCACATGGGGGCTACCCAGTTCCGAGCGATTTGTTTATAGTCTGTATTATGCTAATAAATACAATTACAACTATGCCTCGTATGACATCTATGTCTTAGTTGATTCTTATTATACAAGACTGAATGAAATCGTAGATAACGCTGACACGCTCTATTATAAGCCAATAAGAATGAGCAAGGAGTGTTTTAATTTTATTTACGCTTATCTTGAACCTATGAAATCTAAGTATGATGAGGAGATGTGGAAGTTATACAAAGACGGCATTTATCTGCCGAAAGATACCATACTGAGCAAACAGATATATGCTCGCAAGTATAAATCGGTTGTTGACAAATTCGGGTATCGTCATTGGCGGAGAGGCAGCGGACAGTATGGTCAAAATAGACTGAAAGAGTTACACGAGAAATATGATAAAAACGGTCAGCAGGCACTTGAGGATATAATAAACCGTGGAAATACACAAGAGGTATTCATTAAACGAATAATAGCCTATGGCGACACGAGTTTTTATGAAAAGAACAAAACAAAATTCAGCATCGAGAATTTTATTTTCGCCTCGTTCATAATGGCATACAATTACCATTACAAACAGGCATACAAGGACTTTGCTGAATCGCTAAAATTATTTTTTGCGAAAAACAATCTGTCTGTTGACGATAAGACGGCAAGAATAATCAAGGATTGTTTAGAGCAATAGTACGTGGTGTCGGGATAAGATTCTCCTTTTTGTATTTAGAAAATGATTATTCGGAATGACGCTGAAAGCGTCACCTCTCAGTAACCGCAGTATCCGTAGGATCTGCGGGGCTGGAATGATACAAATATAATCGACCCTGAAAGCGGTCGCCCATTGCGATAGATGGGGCACTCTTTCAGAGTGCTTATTTTGATAGTTCTTATTCCGCAGGTCGTTCCGACCTACGGTTATTTAGCGGAGACGCTTTCAGCGTCTATAATACACAGATACTAAGTATTGTAACTTTTATAAAATCAACAAGAAGTAGGAGAAATATTGAATTTAATCCCGAACTCGTGTAATAGTAGATATTCATTCCGAACAGACATAAAAAAACGATGTCCCGAAATTGAAAGAGACATCGTTTTTTTATATAAGCAAAATTTATTTCTTCTTTGCCGGGTCGCAACTCAGACCAACGCCAAGTTTCTTGAAAATCTTGCGGTCAACCTCGCTGAGCATCACCGTGCAATGAACCTGACAGCCGCGCAACTCTGGAAGTTTCTCCAGAGCCTTTCGGCAATTCTCGTCGTGCTGGCTCAGAACAGACAGCGCAACGAGCACCTCGTCGGTGTGCAGACGTGGATTCTTGCTTCCCAAGTATTCGGTCTTGGTCTTCTGTATCGGCTCAATCATGTTCTGCGGAATGAGTTTAACCTCGTGGTTGATGCCTGCGAGATACTTCGTGCAGTTCAGAATGAGCGCGGCGCTCGGACCGAGAAGGTCGCTCTGCTCGGCTGTGATTATTGTGCCGTCGTTAAGCTCGATGGCAGCCGATGGCTTGCCGTTCTGCTCCTTGCGCTGACGTGCCGCAACGGTCGTCTTGCGATAGTCGGTGTTAATCTTTGCCTGATTGAACAGAAGTTTGATTTTCGACACCTCGTTGTCGTTGCATGCGCCGCTTGCCAGTTGGTTAAGGGCTGTGTAGTATCGGCGTATAATCTCGTCCTTTGCAGCCTCTTGGCAAGCGTCGTCGTCGCTGATGCAGAAGCCAACCATGTTTACGCCCATGTCGGTAGGGCTCTTGTAAGGATTCTCGCCGTAGATGCCTTCGAACAAGGCGTTCAGTACCGGGAAGATTTCGATGTCGCGGTTGTAGTTGATGGCAATCTTGTTGTATGCCTCAAGATGGAACGGGTCAATCATGTTGATGTCGTTCAAGTCGGCCGTTGCAGCCTCGTAAGCAATGTTTACGGGGTGGTTCAGCGGAAGACTCCATACAGGGAAGGTCTCGAACTTGGCATATCCAGCCTCGATGTTGCGCTTGTGCTCGTTGTAGAGCTGGCTAAGGCAGACAGCCATCTTGCCCGAACCCGGACCGGGAGCTGTGACAATGACAAGCGGACGAGTAGTCTCGACATAGTCGTTCTTTCCGAATCCCTCGTCGGAGTCGATGAGAGCCACGTTGTGAGGATAGCCCTCGATGGTGTAGTGGAAGTAAGCCTTTATGCCCATGCGCTCAAGACGTGCGCGGTAGGCATCGGCGCTGCTCTGTCCGTTGTAGTGTGTTATTACTACCGAGCTTACGAGAAAGCCGCGGTTCTGGAACTCGCTTCTGAGTCGTAGAACATCCTCGTCGTAAGTAATGCCGAGGTCGCCGCGCATCTTGTTCTTCTCGATATCCACAGCACTGATGACGATTACAATCTCTGCCGTGTCGCTAAGCTGGCTCAGCATTCGCAGCTTGCTGTCGGGCTGGAAACCCGGCAGCACTCTGCTTGCATGATGATCGTCGAAGAGCTTTCCGCCGAGTTCGAGATACAACTTGTTGCCGAACTTGGCGATGCGCTCTTTTATGTGCTCCGACTGTATCTTCAGATACTTGTCGTTGTCAAATCCTATTCTGTTCATTTGTTATTGGTTGATTGTTTTTTTCTTTTGATTCAGTATTATTCGATACCCTTCATCATCTTCTTAAGCAATGGGCAGAGGGCGAACAGCAATACTGATGCAACACCTGCCATCACGGCAAAGAGTGTGAAGAAGTCGGTAAGGTTTGCAATCTGGATTCCGCAGAAACTCTTGGCTGGCTCGCCTGCTACAGGCAGAAGAGTTGCCAACTTGCCGGCAAGGATGTTACTTGCTGCGTTGCTCATAAACCAAACACCCATCAGCAATGATGCAAGGCGCGCTGGAGACAACTTGTTAACCATTGAGAGTCCGATAGGAGAGAGTGAAAGTTCGCCCAGTGTGTGAATGAAGTAGAGGGCAAACAGCCACCACATTGATGTCTTTGCGCCGTCAGAAACGCCAGATGTGGCGTATGCGATTACGACATATCCCAAAGCCAGAAGTCCCAAGCCGATAGCCTGCTTAACAGGTGATGCTGGCTCGAGCTTGTGCTTTGCAAGAGTCTCCCACAATGTTGCCATTACAGGAGCGAAGCAGACAACAACGATAGGGTTGATGCTCTGGAACCATGTTGTAGGCATCTCCCAGCTGCCGATGTGGCGGTCGCACTGCTTGTCGGCAAAGATTGTGAGCGATGAGCCTGCCTGCTCAAACGCGCTCCAGAAGAAGATTACGAACACGGCGATGATGTATATAACGCCGATGCGGCATTTCTCAACGGTTGTAAGACCTCGGTCGGTGATGATGAAAACAGGCAGAGCGACAGAGATAGCGTAGATTGCAGCCGAAATATAGTCGTTGAAGTTCTCGACGTTAAGCGAGAAGAGAACGAACAATGCCACAGCACCTGCGATGCAGCCCCAAAGACGGATAGGAGAGTTCTTCGCATCCTCGTCAACGTGCATCTCGGCAGCCTTCTCTGCTGCCTCTGCGTCCTTCTGGTGGCGAAGTTCGCTCTTTGAAGGAGCAAGACCGATAGCCAAGCCCTCAGGAGTGTTAAGATACTTGTCCTTACCGATAACGAACACAACGATTGACACAATCATGGCAACGCCAGCGCAGAAGAATCCCCACTTGAACGCACCCGGATTGAACCAGTTACCGTCGCTTGCCAACGAACCGCAGATAAGCGGAGCGATGAGCGCACCAGTATTGATACCCATGTAGAATATAGTGAAGGCAGAGTCCTTGCGATGGTCTGTTGGCTCGTAAAGGTCGCCCACCATTGTGCTGATATTTGGCTTGAAGAAGCCGTTACCGATGATGAGGGCAGCCAGACCGGCAAACATCAGCCACAGAGAGAAACTGTTGTCGATAGATGGGTCGATTGCGCCGCCATCTGTTGTGATGCTCTGCTTTACGAAGCATGCTGATGCAAACATCAGGAACTGACCGAGAGCCATCACCATTCCGCCGAAGATGATACTTCTGCGGTTACCCCAATAGCGGTCGGCAATGTATCCGCCAAGCAGCGGAGTAAGGTAAACAAGTCCGGTGTACGAACCGTAAATCTGACTTGCGTCTGCGCTGTTAAAGAAGGCAGCCACAAGGTAAAGTACAAATAGGGCGCGCATTCCGTAGTAAGAGAAGCGCTCGGCCATCTCTGTTACAAACAACAGGTACAGGCCTTTTGGATGTCCATTTTTTGCCATATAATCTAATCTTTCTATTTTATTATAATCATGTTGTGTTTTATTTCTTCAGCCATTTGTCGAGCCAACCGAAGAATGTGCGCTGCCAAAGAACGCCGTTCTGTGGTTTCAGAACCCAGTGGTTCTCGTCGGGGAAGAGCAGAAGCTGAGCCGGAATGCCGCGCAGCTTAGCCGCGTTGAAGGCAGCCATGCCCTGCGATGCAAGGATGCGGTAATCCTTCTCGCCGTGGATGCAGAGGATAGGAGTGTCCCACTTGTCAACGAAGAGGTGAGGCGACTGAGCGTAGCTTCTCTTTACAGCCTCGCTGTCCTTACGCCAGAATGCGCCACCCAAATCCCAGTTTGTAAACCAGAGTTCCTCTGTCTCAAGATATTGCTGCTCCATGTTGAAGAAGCCGTCGTGTGCAATAAACGCCTTGAATCGCTTGTTGTGATGACCAGCCAGCCAGTAAGCCGAGAATCCGCCGAAGCTTGCGCCAACGCAGCCCAGACGGTCTTTGTCAACATACGATTCCTTGCAAAGGTCGTCGATGGCTGTAAGATAGTCGTTCATGCAGTTGCCGCCGTAGTTTGTGCTGATTTCCTCGAGCCACTCCATTCCGAAGCCCGGCAGACCGCGGCGGTTTGGCGCGATTACGATGTAGCCGTTTGCCGCCATTATCTGGAAGTTCCAACGGTAGCTCCAGAACTGGCTTACAGGACTTTGCGGACCGCCCTCGCAGAACAGCAGAGTAGGATATTTCTTTGTGCTGTCGAAGTCGGCAGGGTAGATAACCCAGCTGTGAAGCTGCTTGCCGTCTACTGTCTCGACCCATCTTGGCTTTACATCGCCAATCTTGAGTTGCGACATAATATGGTCGTTCTCGCGCGAAACCTGAGTCATCTTGCCCTTGGCATCAATCCAGAACAGTTCGGTAGGGTTCTTCATGCTCTGCTGCTTGCACAAGTAGCGTTTGCCCACGCTCTTTACCGAGTTAAGGTCGAACTGGCCGTCGGTAATCTTCTTTACATTTCCCTTCAAGTCGGTAGTGTAAAGCATTGTGCATCCGTGCCATACGCCTGTAAAGCACAGGCTCTTGTTGCCCGGCAGCCACGCAAAATTATCAACTCCGCTCTCGAATTTCTCAGTAACGTAGCTCTTCTTGCCTGTTGCTATCTCGTAGACACACAGTCTGTTGCGGTCGCTCTCATAACCGTTGCGAGCCATGCTGAGCCATGCAACGTATTTGCCGTCGGCACTAAACTGCGGATTTGTGTCGTAGCCCATGTTAAGGTCGCCCTGAGCATTTACTTTCTGCTCCTTCATAGAGATTGTAGGGTCAATCTCCGGCTCTTTGTAATCGGCAGGCTTGCATAGGTTTGTAATCTGTCCCTTTGCCGTGTCGTACAGATAGATGTCAGAATCGGTAGAGATGCTGTATGCCAAGCCTGTCTTCTTGCGGCAAGTATAGGCTATCTTTCTCGAATCAGGACTCCAAGCCAGCTGCTCAATTCCGCCGAAAGGCTTCATCGGACATTCAAACTGCTCGTTTTCAAGAATGTCGCTGGCATCGTGAATCTTGCCGTCTGTTACGTCGGCTATGAATGGGTGAGGGATTGACGTTACTGTCTCGTCCCAATGGCGGTACATTAGGTCGTCTATCACCATACCGCTTGCCTTTTCAAGGTCTGGGTAGATGTCGGTGGTAGATTTTCCGTATTTAACTTCCTTTATCAGAATGATTTTTGTCTCGTCTGGCGAGAAGATGAAGCCCTCAACGTCGTCTGGCTCGTTAGACATCTGCTGCTTGTTGCTTCCGTCGGTATTCATAGACCAGACCTGAAGTTTTCGGTTTGTTCCGACAGAAAGGAAGGCGATGCGCGTGCCGTTCTGAATGAAGACAGGGTCGCTCTCGCTCATAGCCGATTTTGTCAGTTGCTTAACGTCCGAGCCGTCGAGTCTCATTGTCTTGATAACGTGCTGGCTCTTGTTCCTCTCAACGCTGTAGTAAGCTACGTCCTCGACAATGAGCCCAGCCTTTTCCGACACGTCGTAAGAACCGATGCGTCCCATAGCCCAAAGCACCTCGGGAGTCATCAGACCGTCGGCAACCTTGATGTCCTTTGCTTTCATTGCTGTCAATAATGGCTGTCTTTTCTTCGCGCCGTCGTGCTGTGCCATGGCACCAATTACAAGGCCGCCAAGAAGGACTGTTAGAGTTAATTTTTTATACATATTTATACGTTATAGTACCAAAAATACACACAACCTTAATAGATTGGCTCTACAAGGTTGTGTGTAACGTGTATTATTTACTTTCTGTTGTTCTGCTGCTGCATTCTCTGCTGCTCTTGCAGTTGTTCCTGCATAGCCTGAAGGCGTGCCATCATGCCACTCTGCTTCTTTGGGTTGTTTTGGTTCTCCTTGTAGTATTTCTCAAGTTTTGCCAAAAGTTTCTCGTCGTTTGTTGTCTTGCGCAGAACCCAAGTGATGAGTACGCTGAACAGCAATGAGATGAAGTAGTAGTAGCTAAGACCGGCAGAGTAGTCGTTGAACCAGAAGAAGAACATCACAGGCATGATGTACATCATCCACTTCATCATCTTCATCTGCTCGTTCTGTCCCGGCATGTTCGACTGCATCTTCATCTGTACCGATGTGTAGATGAGGTTAGTTGCGCTGAACAGTATGCAGAAGAGGCTCAGGTGGTCGCCGATACCGATGATATGGAAGCCCCAGTTTACAACGTCGTCGTATGTAGAGAGGTCGTCAGCCCACAAGAAACTCTCGCCGCGCAACTGGATGGCGTTAGGAACGAAGTTGAACATCGCAATCCAGATAGGCATCTGAATGAGCATTGGCAGACAGCCGCCCATTGGGCTAACGCCGTACTTTGAGTACAGAGCCATCATCTCCTGCTGCTTCATCATTGCGTTGTCGTTGTCCTTGTACTTCTCGTTTATCTCGTCCATCTTAGGCTTCAGAACTCGCATCTTTGCAGATGACATATAGCTCTTCTTAACCAGCGGATAGGTGATAGCCTTTAGCAGAAGGGTGATGAGCAACAATACGATACCCATGTTTATGCCCCAGCTTGTAAGCCAGTCGAACACATACAGAGTGAAGAATCTGTTAATCCAACGGATAAGAGGCCAGCCCAGATATACAAGTTCCTCAAGGTCAAGGTCTTTCTTGCCGTTTGAAAGGTCGTTGTGTGCCTGAAGCGTCTTGAAGTCGTTAGGACCGATGTAGAACTGCAACTTTGTTGCCTCCTTGCCGGTTGCGTCGAACTTCGTCTCCATGTTAGCCTTGTACTGCTTCAAGTAGCCGCTGTTCTGGTTCTGCAACTTGCTTTCGAGCTTAACGTTGTCGAGGTCCTGCTGACCAATCATAACGTAAGAGAAGAACTGGTTCTTGAAGGCAATCCAGTCGAGCGATTCCTCAGGATTCTCAGCATCGTCCTTAGTTTCTGACAGATAGTCTGAACTGTTGTCCTTCTCCTTGTAGGTGAGCGACGAACGCTGGTTCTCGAAAGTGAAGCCTTTCTCCTGCTGGCGTGCCATCTCCATCCACTCAAGACTTACCGACTTTGTTGAAGGAGCGAAGAAACCGTCCATTCCAACAGCTTGAATATCAAGGCTAACCATGTATTCGTTCAACGTATAGTTGAAGTCGATATGACCTTTGGCTGTCTCGATTCGGAGTGTAGCGGTGCTGTCCGAAGTGTTTACTGGAGTAAAGAACAACTCGTTTGTGCGGATATTCTCGTCCTTGCCTGTGAAGGCGAAGTTGAGCGTTGTCTCGCCCTTCTGTGCGTCGAACAAGGTAAGGTCGGCATTTCCCTGCTGGTCCTTGTAGTTCTTCAGAACCGCTTTCTTGAACACGCCGCCCTTTGTAGAAAGGGTAAGTTCAACCTTGCTGTTTTTTAGCACTACGTCCTGTTCCTTGCCGTTTCGTGCGGCAAACAGAACAGAGTTGGTGTCGGCAGCGGCAGCGGCGGCAAGTGCTTTCTGCTGCTGTGCAGCCTTCAGATTTGCGTCAGCCTCATGCTGCTTTGCTAATTCAATTGAGTCTTGCTGTCTCTTGTATCTTTCTTGCTCTTCCTTGCTTGGCTGACCCCAGTAGGTGAAGCCGATGAAGACAAGTACTATCAGAACAAGTCCGATGGCAGTATTTTTATCCATATTTTAAATTAAATAATTACTTCTTGCTCTCTTTTGCTGCTGCCACGAACGACAGGAACAAAGGATGCGGATTGAGCACCGTGCTGCTGTACTCTGGGTGGAATTGTGTTCCGATGTACCACTTGAGCGATGGAATCTCTACGATTTCCACGAGGTCGCTCTCCGGGTTTATGCCCACGCACTTCATTCCGGCGCGCTCATATTCCTTTTTGTATGTATTGTTGAACTCGTAGCGGTGGCGGTGACGCTCCTGAATGTGAGTCTGCTTGTAAGCCTCGAAAGTCTTGCTGCCTTCTTTCAGGATACACTCGTATGCTCCGAGTCGCATTGTGCCGCCCATGTGCGTGATGTTCTTCTGCTCCTCCATGATGTCGATGACGTTGTGCGGAGTCTTTCCGTCCATCTCGCTGCTGTTGGCGTCGGCATAGCCAAGCACGTTGCGCGCAAACTCGATACAAATCATCTGCATACCGAGGCAGATGCCGAATGTAGGGATGTTACGCTCGCGCAGATACTTGCACGCTACTATTTTTCCTTCTATGCCTCGCTGTCCGAATCCCGGGCAGATAACTGCTCCGTCCATTCCTTCGAGCATCTCGGCTATGTTGTCTGAAGTCACCTTCTCGCTGTTCACGAAGTGTGTCTTCACCTTTACGTCGTTGTATGTTCCAGCCTGCGACAAGGCTTCGAGGATTGACTTGTAGGCATCCTGAAGGTCGTACTTGCCAACGAGGGCGATGTGAACCTCTTCTGTTGCCTTGTGTCTGCGTTCAAGGAACTCTCTCCAAGGTCCGAGTTGTGGGGTAGGACCTGCCGGCACGTTCATTTTTCTCAGGATGGCTGTGTCGAGTCCTTCAGCCTGCATCTGCACAGGAACTTCGTAGATTGTAGGAAGGTCGTTGTTTGGAATTACGCAATCCTCGTCTACATTGCAGAAGTTGGCAATCTTGCGGCGGATGTCGCTGCTCAGTTCGTGCTCGGCGCGCAGAATCAGAATGTCTGGCTGTATGCCTACTCCCTGAAGCTGCTTTACCGATGTCTGCGTTGGCTTTGACTTCAGTTCGCCTGCCGCTGCCAGATACGGAACGTATGTAAGATGTATGTTCAGCGCGTCCTTGCCAAGTTCCCATTTCAGCTGTCTGATGGCTTCGAGGAACGGCAGCGACTCAATGTCGCCAACGGTTCCGCCAATCTCGGTAATAACGAAGTCGAAGTTGTTCTTCGTGCCCAGAAGACGGATGTTGCGCTTGATTTCGTCTGTAATGTGAGGAACTACCTGAATAGTCTTTCCAAGATAGTCGCCCCGTCTTTCTTTCTCAATCACGCTCTTGTATATGCGGCCGGTGGTGATGTTGTTTGCCTTGGTTGTCTGTATGCCGGTAAAGCGTTCGTAGTGACCAAGGTCGAGGTCTGTCTCCTGTCCGTCCACCGTTACGTAGCATTCGCCGTGCTCGTAGGGGTTGAGTGTTCCTGGGTCGATGTTGATGTAAGGGTCGAATTTCTGGATTGTAATCTTGTACCCTCTAGCCTGTAAAAGCTTTCCAATTGAAGCGGAGATGATGCCCTTTCCTAAGGATGATGCCACACCTCCTGTGACGAAAATGTACTTAGTGGTTGCCACGATTTTATATTTTTATTTTTGTGTTGTTTTTTTCAGAAACATTCAAATTGCAAAAGTAAAGCAAAAATTGCAGAACAGCGAATTTTTATCCAAAAAAAATAACATAATCGTGCTTATTTCTCTTCCAGAAGGTCGGGACGCAGACGTTTTGTTCTTTCGAGTGCCTGCTCAAACTCCCAGTTTCTGATGTTTGCCTCGTGTCCCGACAGCAGAACCTCAGGAACTTTCCAGCCCTTGTATTCTGCCGGGCGAGTGTATACCGGCGGCGCAAGCAGATTGTCCTGAAAACTGTCTGACAGCGCGCTCTCAACATCGCTTATCACTCCCGGAACGATGCGCACTATGCTGTCGGCAATAACCGCCGCAGCCAGCTCGCCGCCTGTAAGAACGTAGTCGCCTATGCTTATCTCCTTGGTTATGAAATGCTCGCGAATGCGGTAGTCAATGCCCTTGAAATGTCCGCACAGAATGATGATGTTCTTTGCCATGCTAAGGCTGTTAGCCATAGGCTGGTCCCATTGTTTGCCGTCGGGCGTTACGAAGATAACCTCGTCGTAGTCGCGCTCTGCTTTTAGCGCAGAGATGCAGCGGTCTATAGGCTCAATCTGCATAACCATTCCGGCGCATCCGCCGTAAGGATAGTCGTCCACGCGCTTGTGCTTGTCGAGAGTCCAGTCGCGCAGGTTGTGCAGATGAATCTCAGCCAGTCCCTTCTTCTGTGCCCTTGCCATGATTGAGCAGTTGAAGAAGCCCTCAATCATCTCGGGGAATATTGTTATAATGTCGATACGCATCATAAATGTGTAGTGAAATAATATAAAAACGGCTGCAAATTTACTAAATAAACCTGAATTATGAGCGAGTTTTTGAAAAGATTGTAATGCTTTTCAGAAACGCCTTGTGGCGTTTTTCTTGTTTCTGACAATTATTTTACCTATATTTGCGTCTGGTATTCTAATTTTACGAAAAGACAGAATTATGAAAATATCTAATTTAGCATTTGCAGCCCTTGTGTCCTTGATGATGCGTGTGCCGGTGGCTGCGCAGACTACTACCGTGGTAACAAAAACCGTGATAAAGGACGGAAAGGTTCTGCTCGACTTTGGACACGGCAAGAAATTCCTCGTCAAGAATGTCATTCTCTTCGACGAACTGGAATATTATCTCAACTATTACCTCACCAGTGTCAGCAACGAGCAGGAAGTGACGTTTGCCGTAGCCAACATGCCGCGATGGAATCATAAAAACAGTTGGATGCCTCTCAACAGATTCTCCCGAGACACGAAGAAGCGTGTCAATCTTATCCTGATAGGCGGACCGCAGCTCACGGCTTTGGGCGGCAACTGCTTCGAGGACTGTACGGCTATCCGCAGCATCTATATTCCCGAAACGGTTCAAAGGATAACCGGAAAGGTATTTAAGGGTTGCAGTTTCAGCAGCATAACAATCCCGAAGAGTGTCATCAGCATCGGACCCTATTGTTTTGCCGGTAACAACGCGCTCGAAGAGGTGGTTTTCGAAGGAAATCCGCGGATTGCAGACGATACGGTTTTCAAGAATTGCAGCCCGAGTCTGAAAATCTATGTAAAAAAGAAGTATCTGAAGGATTACCGCCAGAAATATCCGTATCTTGATTTCTTGGTTCGAAAATGAGGAGAATTGAAATTTGAAACTTGAAAAAGCTTATGCCAATTCCACGATGTTTCTTGAAAGTCGAAAGCGTCAAGGTCTATTCGAATATTGAACGTAGGGATAGTAAGGGGATTGCAAGAGGATAGCAAGAGGGTAGCAAGGGGGTAGCTTCGAGGAAGGTTCGGCGAAGCGTATATTGCAATTCACAATTTGCAGTTGACTATTTTTGAACTTGAAAATTGAAAGTTCTGAATTTGTGATAAATTGTGTGGAAAATATTCTTTTGGTAAATACAAAATAGTGGGTAGGAAGAAGGTAGCAAGAAGGTAGGAAGAAGGTAGCAAGAAGGAAGATAGATTCAAGCAAGCCGGAAGGTACGATGAAGTAACGTTCAAGCAAGCCGAAAGGTATGTTCAAGGTATAGGATGGGTAGGTTGAAAGTTCAGAATCCCTCTTCCCAAAAAAACTGCCGTTGTTTGCGAAATCCCGAAGGCATCCCGAAGGCATCCCGAAGGATAGGGTATCAAATGGCTGGCCTTGAAATAAATTAAGGCTATTTGTCCCTGATTTTTGATGGGGGCTCTACATTTATTACGATTATTTTTAGTACCTTTGCTTTCAAATAGGGGAGAACTGTCACGGCAAAAGTTTAATCGTTTAGGAGTCGTTTTGGCCGAACACGATGAACAGTAAATGATTGTCTGACTAGCTCGGCGTGGATCTTCCGCCGCCCAAGGTAAATGACACGATAAATATCCAAGTATATAATGCAGAACTTACTTGGTAGTGAATTGAGTATTGAAAAACTCCGCCATTTTGGTGGAGAAAAGAAAAATAAAAATGGCAAAGAAAGCAAGTAAAAAAGAAGAAACACTGAACCTTGATAACATCTTGTTCAAGTGCAGAGATATATTGAGACAGGCAAAGAACTCAGGCTCGTTCTTTGAAAAACGCGACATGATGCTTACACTCGTGTTTCTTCGCTTTATGGGCGAGAAATACGAGGATGGAGTGGCATCGCTTCGAAAGCGACTCATTGAGGAAGGGTTAGACCCAGACGATGAGGAGATTATCAAGGCATTCTTCGATGATGCCACTTTTGCCGATGGTACTTTCGACTTGCCAGTAGAGGCTCGTTGGTCAACCATCATCAATACGGCTGCGCCTCAACTGAATGTGGCTCTTGATACGGCTTTGCGCAGTATCGGCGAAACGAATCCCACGCTGAAGGGCTGTTTCGTTGAGGGTACATTCACCCAGCGCAATCTTGGAGCCAATGACATGAAGAAGATTGTGGACGAGGTCAACAAGATCAGCCACAAGACGTTTGGTGAAGAGAAAGACCTGATTGGTCGTGTATATGAATACTTTCTGAAAGAGTTTGCCGTTAATGCCACGAAAGAGGAGGGCGAGTTCTATACACCTCATGATGTAGTTCAGCTGATTGCTACCGTCATAGAGCCTTTCGACGGCACTCTTTATGATCCTTGTTGTGGCTCTGGTGGTATGTTCATTCAGAGTACAGACCTCGTGAAAGCCAAGCAAGGCGACATCAGTCGTATCAATGTCTATGGACAAGAGAAGGAGGCTGCCACCTATCGTTTGGCAAAGATGAACCTCGCTCTGCGTGGCATCAGTCATAATCTGGGTTCGGAAAGCGATTCCACTTTCACCAACGACCTGCATAAGGGATTGTATTTCGACTATATCATGGCCAATTCTCCTTTCAACTTGAAAGGTTGGTATAATGATAACTTGAAGAATGACTCTCGTTGGACAGACTATGCCACTCCGCCGGAGAGTAATGCCAACTATGCTTGGATTCTGCACATGCTTTCACACCTGAAGCCTCTTTCCGGTGTGGCTGGTTTCTTATTGGCCAATGGTGCATTGGGCGATACTGATGCTCTTGAAATCCGAAAGAAACTGATAGAAAACGATAAGGTTGAAGCAATCATAATCTTGCCAAGAGAACTGTTCATCACAACAGATATCAGCGTTACCTTCTGGATTCTCAATCAGAACAAGAAGGGCGGCATGTATCATGGTCGTCAACTTCGCAACAGAGAGCACGAAATCCTCTTTATGGACTTGCGCCAATGGACCGAGAACCCTGTCAAGGGCGAGCAGAAGAAGAAGGTGCAACTTGTTACAGAGCAGATTCAGCGTGTGGCAGATATCTATCATAAGTGGCAGTCGGAGGGAACAGACAGCAACAACTTTGCTGTACCAGAGCTATATCGTAGCGTGAGCATTGACGAGATTGAGCAGAACAATTGGACGTTGGTGCCAAGCAAGTACATCGAGTTCATCGACCACGATCTGGATATAGATTACCCCAAAGAAATGGCGCGCATACAACAGGAAATGCGCAAGTTGATGCAGCGCGAGAAGGACTCGCAAAAGATGCTCGAAGAAGCATTTAAGGGTATTGGATATGTTATTAACGAGCAAAAATAACTATGGCAAACAGTGTTTTTTTCGATTATGTGATATTTGGAAAGTTAATTCAGCAGGCATTGTCTACTGAATTCGTTCCTCTTCGTTTCCAAAATAATGAAGAAGATGAAAAATAAGGCTACTGGATTGAAGAAATATAAATTGGGAAAATTGATTGAATTGGTTGAAGAGACTAATTCTGATGAACTATTTGGTCCTGATGATGTACGGGGAATAAGCAATCTGAAAGAAATGATGACTACAAAGGCGGATTTGAATGGCCGTGACTTGTCAAAGTTTCAGATTGTAAGACCTGGTACTTTTGTATTTAATCATCGAACTTCCCGTAATGGCAGTAAATTCAGTATTACTTACAATTATGATTCCAGACCACATATTTTTACGGAGGATTATGTTGCATTTCGTGTCAAGGAAGATTGTGATAATCTTCTTATGAAAGAATGGTTATATATGTATTTCTGTAGAGCAGAGTTTGATCGATTTGTTATCACTAACTCATGGGGCAGTTCTACAGAATTCTACAACTGGGAAGATCTTTGTGACATAGACATCACTCTTCCCTCTATCGAACAGCAGCGCAAATACGTTGATGTATATTTGGCACTCCAAAACAATCTTGCTGCCTATCAAAGCAAAGTAGAAGAATTGAAACTTGTCTGCGATGGGTATATAGAAGAGTTGAGGAGAAAGATGAAATGCGAAAAAATTGGAAATTATATTGAACGATATTCGGAAAAAAATATTGATAAGGCGATAGATGACGTAGTCGGATTAAGTACTGAAAAAAGATTCCGTGTAGCGCAAAGTCGTGTGAATCGAAATGAGTTAGGTGGCTACAAAATAGTACATCCTTTAGATATTGCATATGTTCCCACGACAGACACGTGGAAGGTTCTTGCATTTGCTGTAAATCACTTTGGAAAAGATGTTGTTATTTCTCCTATTTACGAAGTTTTTAAAACAACAGGAAAATTAGAATCTGATTATCTCGCAATATGGTTAAAACGAGATGAATTTGATCGCTACGCAAGATACAATTCTTGGGGCTCAGCAAGGGAGAACTTCACTTTTGATGAAATGAAAGAAGTAAAAATCCCGATCCCAGACATCTCTGTTCAACGTGAGATAGTCAACATCCATAAGTGTTATATCGAGCGCCAACGCATAGCAGAAGCGCTCAAAGAACAGCTAAAAAATATATGCCCTGTGTTGATACGAGGAAGTTTATCAGAATGAAAGCTCTCGCAGATAACGCAGATTTCACAGATTTTTTCATCTGCGTAATCAGCGAAATCAGCGAGAAATAAATAACGAAACCCGCGAGAAAAAAGTAAATAAGAAATGAATGAGAACGATATAACATATAAAATCAGAGGAGCCATTTTCAAAGTGTACAACGAACTTGGTCCAGGCCTTTTGGAATCTGTCTATGAAGCCGCGCTGCTTTATCAACTGCGCGAAGATGGGTTACAAGTGGAGAGTCAGAAAAAACTGGATGTATATTACGATGGTCATTTGCTTCCTGTAGACTTCAGACTTGATATTTTGGTAGAAGATAAAGTGATAATAGAACTGAAATCAGTCGAGATGTTGAAAGACGTGCATAAGAAACAACTGCTCACTTATCTGAAAATATCTGGTAAGAAAGTCGGGTTGCTTGTAAACTTCAACACAAGCGATTTGACCAAAGACATAGTGCGAATAGTGAACGGATTTTAGGAACTCTCGCAGTAACTCTCGCAGATAACGCAGATTCCACAGATTTTTATCATCCGCGTAATCCGCGTAATCCGCGAGAAATAAATAACGAAACCCGCGAGAAAAAACGATAATTATGGCAAAATTAAAGAATATCAACGGCCATTTCGTGGAGTACGATTACGGAAATACTCATATTGCTTATCCCGAAAAAAACGAAAAAAGATGAGTGAAGACAAGAACATTATACAGAAAAGAACAAGTCAGTTTGCCGAGGTTGTGTCATTGATAAAGCAAACAAAGGCAAACGTGATTAGCATAGCCAATACAGCCTTGATAAACCTTTATTGGCAGGTTGGCAAATATATATCCGAGAAAATTTCCATCTCTGAATGGGGTGACGGCGTGGTGGAACAGCTGGCTTCATATATAGAAAAACAGTCCTGACACAAAGGGATTCTCTGATAAAAACTTGTGGCGCATGAAGCAGTTCTACGAGATTTATCGCAATGCTGATGAAAAACTCTCAACACTGGTGAGACAAATTAGTTGGTCAAATAATCTTACGATTATGAGCCGAGCAAAAACGGAGAATGAACGAGTGTTCTACCTTACGTTGTGCAAGAATGAAAGACTCTCTGTCAGAGAATTGAACAGGCAGATTGATGCGGCTTTGTATGAGCGGACAAAAGTGTCAGAGCCAAAACTCTCAACAGTGTTGAGACAAATCGCCCCGCAATCCGAACGAGTGTTTCGCAATCAGTATGTGTTGGAGTTTCTTGGTGGCAAAGACTACGAAAACGAAAATTCGATGAAGAGTGCTTTGCTTGGACAGATGAAAAGGTTTATATTGGAACTTGGAAAGGACTTTCTGTTTGTAGATGAGGAGTACCGTCTGCAAGTAGGCAATAGCGATTTCCGCATAGACTTATTGTTCTATCATAGGGAACTGCAATGTTTGGTGGCATTTGAACTCAAGATGGGAAAGTTCAAGCCAGAACATTTGGGGCAATTGAATTTCTATCTCGAAGCCCTCGACAGAGATGTGAAAAAGCCTCATGAAAATCCAAGTATCGGTGTTCTGCTCTGTAAAGACAAGGATGATGAAGTGGTGGAATACGCTCTCAGCCGAAGTCTTTCTCCCACTATGGTGGCTGAATATCAGCTACATTTACCAGATAAGGATTTGTTGCAACAGAAGCTGCGTGACATTTACGAATCTCAGGAATAAAAATAAATTGGGATTATGGCAAAATTAACGAACATCAACGGCCACTTTGTGGAGAGCGATTATGAGAATGCTCTCATCGCTTTCCTTGAAAGAGAAGGATGGCAATACCTCTATGGTGACTCTATAACAAGAGCCAACCGATGGAGCAGCGAGAGCCATCCGAGCTTGCTCGAAGATGGCCGAGTCGCGACAGAGGAAGACGCAGTCAACAGAAAAGAAGTGCTCAATATGGTGGACTTGCTTCAGTTCTTAAAGGATAACAACAAGAACGTGAAGGACGAGGAACTGCAACGGATAGCAGATAACGTCAGATTGGTAGGTGCCGATTCTGATTTTGCCACATTGCATAAAGTTTATAAGTGGATGGTGAATGGTGTGCCTGCCGTTGATAAAGACGGAAGGCCAACGACAGTCAACTTGATAGATTTTGCGTGCTTAGATAATCCGCAGAAAGAGAACACAAATATCTTCCGCGTTGTCAACCAGTTTACAGTGGAATACATCAATAACGGTGCAGTAAAGAACCGCCGTCCTGATGTGCTGTTATACGTAAACGGAATACCCGCCTGCGTGATAGAACTGAAGAATCCTGCCGATGCCAATGCCACGATTGAAGATGCTTGGGAACAAATCAACATCCGCTATTGGCGAGATATTCCAGGACTGCTTCATTACTGTCCTTTGGCTTGTATCAGCGATGGAGTAAAGACACGATTAGGAACTGTCCGCACGCCTTACGAACATTTCTATGCTTGGAGACGTGTAGAGAATGGCGACAAGGTAAGCACCATGCCTTTCGATGAATTGGAGACAATGGTGAGAGGTGTTTATCGTCCGGAAAGATTTTTGGAGATATTCAGAGACTATGTGTATTTCCAAGATGAGAACTTTGACAGCGATGAAAAGGAAATAGTATGCCGTTATCCGCAGTTCTTTGCCACACGACTTCTCAAAGAGAGCGTCATCAAATCGGTGAAAACAAAAAGCGGTAAAGGTGGAACTTACTTTGGAGCCACTGGATGCGGTAAGACCTATACGATGGCATTCCTTGCCCGTCAGCTATCGTTGCGTTGCGCAGCAGAGATAGGTTCACCTACGATACTGATGATTGTTGACCGCGAAGACCTTCAGAAGCAAGGCGCAAAACTCTTTACCAAGAGTACTGAGTTTCTGGGGTTGGGCGAGGTTTCTGTTGTGCCAAGTCGTAAAAAGCTCCGTGAAGAACTTAGTCTGAGAGATAGTGGAGGTTTCTTTATCTGCACTATCCAAAAGTTCTGCGACAGGAAGGATGACCCGATTGGACTTGTCAACGACCGAAGCAATATTATTTGTTTTAGCGATGAAGCACATCGTACACAGATTGAAGGCTCAAAGCGTATTCAGTTCAGCGAGGATGCCGACGAGAATATGCGTGCCATGATATCAAAACCATACGCCAAAGTGCTGCGAGAAGCCTTGCCAAATGCAACATTCGTAGGCTTTACAGGAACACCTATTGCAGAAACCTATCAGACTTTCGGTGACGAGATAGACCGCTACACGATGGATCAGGCTGTGGCAGATAAGATAACAGTGCCTATCAAGTATCATCCTCGCATAGCCAAAGTGTTGCTAAATCAGGAGAAGGCCAAAGAGATTGAGGCATATTATGCCAAATGCGCAGACGAAGGTTCGACCAAAGAAGATATTGCAAAGAGTAAGAAAGCCATGAGTTCGTTAGAGATGATTCTTGGCGAACCCGACCGTCTGGAAAAACTTGCCGTTGATATTCATGACCATTACGTATCTTCCGTAGCCAACGACCCAGACAGAGTACAGAAAGCAATGATAGTCTGCTCAAACAGAAAGATTGCTTACGACTTGTTGCTGAAGTTCAAGTCTCATTACCCTGAATGGTTTGATGAAAAGAAGACTCCAGAAGGTGTCAAAGTATCGCCAGAAGAGCTGAAAGAACTGAAGGAAATGCCGACTATCGCCATGGTAGCCAGCGTGGGAAGCAATGACAAGGCAGAAATGTACAATTATCTTGGTGGAGTAAAGAACGACCAACGTTCGGAAGACTTGGATGCTGCCTTCAAACAGGTACATTCCAATTTCCGAATCGTGATTGTTGTGGATATGTGGATAACGGGATTCGATGTGGAATGTCTTACCTACATGTATAACGATAAGCCGTTGCAGAAACATTCGTTGATACAAACCATCAGCCGTGCCAACCGAAAATTCCCCGGCAAGGAGTATGGTTTGATCGTTGACTATATCGGCATTCGCGACCAGATGATGGAAGCCAGAAAGATGTATGGTGGAGACAATTCCGTTGCATTAACCGAAGATGATATAGAACAGGCTACTCTCATCTTCCGTGAGTACATGGAGATTTTGAAGGCATTGTTCAAAAATCATGACCTGACTCCATTCCTGAATCCTGATACCGATCCTGCAACCAGATACAAACTATTGGCAAAGGCTGCGGAGTTTGTATTCTCGTCAAACGAGAACTTCAACTCTGTCAGCAAGGATGGAAAGAAAACAAAGAAAGTTACTTTCAAAACCTATTTTCTGCAAAATGTGAAGAGGATGCGAAAAGCTTACGACCTTTGTCAACCTTCGGGAGAACTTGGTGAGGAGGAGTCGGCATTGGCACAATGCTTCATGGCTATTGCCGGTATGGTATATAAGATGAATGGTACTGACGCACCTGATACCGACACCATGAATAGACGGGTGGCAAAGATGGTGGAGGAAGCCTTGAAGTATAATAATGTGGAGAGCATTCTTGAAGAGGGTGAGGAAATGGATATTTTCGGACCTGAGTTCACGGAAAGGCTTGAAGACATCAAGATGCCAGCCTCAAAACTGGAAACGCTGATAAAACTTCTTCGTAAGCAAATCACAGAATATGGCAAGACCAATCAGGTAGCATCGAAGAAATTTCAAGAAATGCTGGAAGCCACCATTCAGGAGTATCACGACAGACGTAAATTCCTATCAGAGCAAGAGGCTGGTGCAACACAGGAAGCCACTGCGGAAAGTATTATCAAGAATGCCACCGAGCAGGCTTTGAACATACTTAAAGGAATGCAAGCAGACCGCGAAAGTTTCCGTAAGTTAGGACTTACTTTTGAAGAAAAGGCTTTTTATGACATTTTGATTCATCTAAGGGACAAGAATAGTTTTGAATACGGAGAAGACAAAGAGGTGAATGGTATTGTTGTCAACGATAAGTGTAAGAGTCTTGCTTGCAAGATTCGAGATATCATTGATGCAAAATCGTCCTTTGCCGATTGGCTCAATAACCAGCGAGTTCGTGACCAGTTGAAACAAGACATCAAGATTTGCCTTGTCAAGAATGGATATCCTCCTCAGTACACTCCAGAAGTGTTCCGCGAGGTAATGGAGCAGGTGGAGAATTTCAAGGAGAACGAAGAAGTGGAAGATAATGATGTAAAGACTACTTCTGCACCAACGATTTATATGTATCCTCCAATTGAAGAGGAAGGCGAGATGATGGTTGCAGCAGAAGATATCTTTATTTATGGTAGCATTCCCGTTGACCTGCCCAATACGAAACGAGAAGAGTTGACCAATGGCAAATTGGACTTAGTCCTGATGTACGCTATCGGTAGTGGTGCTCGTCAGAAGACAGAAACTGCTGGTAAAATCGCATTGGGCATAAAAGAAGGTATGCTGAAGGATGAGCAGATGATAGCATATAAGAGCATCAAATACATGATGTTCCATTATTGGAGTAATCCGAAGGCTTATCTGTTGACCAAAGAACCTGCATTGGTCAATAGGGATAATGTTCCATCAGAGTACTTGATTCGCCTGGAGAAGGATGCCGTTAAGTATCTGTTATTGGATTACAATCCATGTCAATCGGTTGATTTGGATAATCTTAACATCCTGAAGACACAGCGTAGAGGTGAAATCAGATATCTCCCATTTGTAACCACAATAGAAAGTATTGTAGATGAATAGCGTTCTTCTTGAACTTTGATGGTATAAAAAAAGCAAGCACGAGTCGGCAAAAACTGTCGGACTCGTGCTCTTTTTTCTAAACTTATTATCGCATTATTCTGAAAGCCTCAACTTCAGAGCAAACTCGTCTAAAAGGCTGCTATGAACTTGCGTATGCTTGTTGAATTGAAATGGTTGAATATCAGAATATTTGCTACGGCATTGTATTTACTTCGTAAAAATCTTTGTTAGTTCAAGTAAATGTCTTATTTTTGCCATCATAAATATCAGTATGTTGATAGTAAGTGCGGATATTAGTATATAAATATCACTTTAATGATAGTTAAGATATATGGAAGATCTGTATGAGTATTCTACGCCCGAACTTGTTCGTTTGCTTGGCTCTCGTTTCAAGGAGTACCGTATGCGTTGTAACCTCACACAGAAGGAGGTTGCTGATTTGTCGGGCATTGGTCTGACAACAATTCATAAGTTTGAAAACGGCTCTGCTGGCAATGTGTCTTTGTCAACGTTTATTCTTTTGCTGAAAGTTGTCGGTCAGATAAATGCCTTGGACGAGCTGCTGCCAGAGCTGCCAGAGTCGCCTTACCTCATGCGTAAGGATGAGAAGAAGGCGCAACGTATTCGTCACTCGAAATAACCAACAAGAATGATAAAGTCATTAAAAGTAATTCTATGGGGTGAAGAAATCGGGAGGTTGGCTTGGGACGAACGTCGCAGACTATCGTACTTCACCTACAATCCAGAGTTTGTCAAGAAGGGACTGAACGTGTCTCCTCTTGTTGCGCCTGTAAGTGGAGTAAGGGCACTTGCTCCAGTTTGGGGTGAGGATGCTAAGATTTATCAGAGACTTCCTTCCTTTCTTGCTGATTCTCTGCCTGATGCATGGGGAAATCAACTCTTCGAACTTTGGCGTCAGCAAAATCACCTTGCAGGTTCCGAAATCACTCCACTTGATAAACTGTCATTTATCGGTAAACGAGGAATGGGAGCTTTAGAGTTTATGCCTGAGACCAGCCATGAGCGTAGGGCTGAGAAGATAAATATGAAATCGCTGGCAGATTTGGCAGAACGTGTCTTTGCAGAACGAGAGAATGCACGTATTTTGCCTGAAGAATCTATCACCATGCAATCGTTGCTAACTGTTGGAACTTCAGCCGGTGGTCGTCAGCCAAAGGCAATTCTTGCCATAAACAAAAATACTGGCGAGATTCGTAGCGGTCAGATTCCGGGATTGGAAGGGTTCGACTACTATATCTTGAAGTTTGGTAATTCTGATTACAGTTCCGCCGAACTTGAGATGGCATATTATGAACTGGCTACGCTTGCTGGCATCACTATGATGCCGTCCGAATTGTTTTCGGTAGGAGATAGCAAGCATTTCATTACCAAAAGATTTGATCGCGATGGGGAGAGAAAGGTTCACACACAGACTCTCGCTGCAATCTGTCCTGATGCCGACAGCTACGAACAACTTGTTGCTGTATGTCGTAAATTGCATTTGCCTGCCTCCGACTGTCAGGAGGTATTCCGCAGAATGGTGTTTAATATTCTGTCGAACAATACAGATGACCATAATAAGAATTTTTCTTTCATCATGGACGAGAATGGCTCGTGGAGGTTGTCTCCAGCCTATGATGTTACATATATTTTTGATAGGGGAGGTTTCCTGCCAAACGAAGAGCATTGTATGTTTGTCCGTGCAAAACTTCGTGATATCAGCCGTAGTGATGTGGTAGAATTTGCTCGTGACAATGGTATACGCAGACCAGACGAAACAATTCGTTGTGTTGTAAATTCTTTGAAGCGGTTTCGACCTGTTGCCGTAAAGCATGGTGTGGCTGATGAGTGGATAGGTAGGGTTGAGAAAACTCTTATCGATAATCTGAAATCGTGGGGCGAATGGGACGATAAATCTCAGTTTTCAACAGCCGAAATAAACGGTCATGTAGTAGAGAATATGCGTATTGAGGAGACATATAAGGGCAATTATCATCTGTACGCAAATATTGACGGAAAAGAACGTAAGTTTGTCGTTAGTAAGAACAAGGATGAATTTTCTTTAATAAAAGAGACTGGTTTGGCAAATCTAACTAATGACCAGCTCAAAGCAATGGTTATAAAATATTTTAAGATATAGATACACCAAAGAAAACTTCTTGGAGATTCTGAAAGAACTTTGATGGTATAAAAAAGCAAGCACGAGTCGCAAAAGTTGTCGGACTCGTGCTTTTTTTCTAAACTTATTATCGCATAATTCTGAAAGCCTCAACTTCAGAGGCAAACTCGTCTAAAAGGCTGCTATGATAGACTTTCGGGCGCGTTGAGGTGCGAACCTTTTTCCACAGAACGGAGGCTGCCTTCAGTTCGTTGGCGAACTGCGCGCTCTTCTCGTCGGCGCAGAAATCCTTCAGGAACTTGTTCCATTGGCACGACGAGTTGTCGTATTTAGCGTACGTTTTTGTGCCGTGGTAGATACCGAGCATATCGCGGAGAGTGAACTCCGCGTCGTTGTCCTCCTTCACCTTTTTGGCGGTCGCCACCATGTCGGCGTTGAACTTAAAGTTCTTCGTGCCAGTCTGCTGTGCAAAGAAGTCCCTGAATTTCTGACTGAAACGGAAGTCACATTCAAGTAGTTTTGTATCTAAAGTAAGAACCGTAGCAGTTGCTTTTGGACTTTTCTTAATCTCTTTGCTTCGAACGATATTGCCCTTGAAATACTCTGCAATGTTTCGGTTGAGTTCGGCTTTCGTTCCGGATGACGATATGCCGAGTTGCTTGCAAATCTGCTGCAACTCTTCTCTGTACCAGTAGAATTTTGAAAAATCCTCGAACGATTTTATTTCGTTGAAAGGTGGTCGGACTGTCATTTCCTGTGCGCCGTTATAATTGTGTAACTGTTTGCATTTACGGTAATTACGATGTCGCCGATTTCGCAGTACCAGTTTTTGCCGTCTCGTGAAATCTTACATTCTCCTGATGCGATTTTCTGTTTGCAGAAATCAACGGCGTCGATGCCGGCGAGCTTCAGATTACGGCAGATACGGTCGGCTCCAAGCGGAGTGGTGTGGATTTTTTCGAGGTTCTTCAGTAGAATTTCGGGATTCGACAAGTCATTGTTTTTCAAGAACTCCTTCATCTCCATTTTGATGAATCCTGCAATCATCTCGCGATAGATTCTTTCCACCATATCGGGATTTGCGCCGTATGCTTCAGCCTTGGCGCGAACCTTCTGAATAACCTTCTCTACGCGCGAGTTGTCCCTCACGCCTTCCTCGTTCTTCTTGAACCTCGAAGCCTGCGACACGAACGTGCCTCGCTCGGCAATCAGTCTGATTATGCTGTCGTCTATGCGGTCGATGTTTGAGCGAACCTCGTCGAGGCTGTTATATTCTTCTTTCTTTAAGTCCATAATGTTATAGCTGTTATCTTACGATATTTTCTTGCAATGCTGCTTAATCTTTTTTATTGCCCAGTCGTAGTGGCTCGATGTTGAACTTACGAAGTATGAGCCCAAATCGGTTGTACCTGTCCACGGAAAATATTTCTTCGTGAAGAGTTCTTCGTTAGAGAATGTCTCAGCCAATGCGATTACTTTCTGATGCGTGTCGGCAAGCAGACTCATGGCATCGTCGAGACTTGTATTCTGATGCCGTTTCCATATCTCAACATTCATTTCGCCGTAAGTCTTCCACGAATATCCGGTAGGCAGAAACTGGAATGTGATTGCGCTTTTGGTGTTCGTGTTTTTCTCTACGAAGTCGAGCAGCAGCAACTGCCATTCGTAAAGATGGACGAGCACGTCGCGCACGTTCTTGTCGCGTCTCCAATGCGCCTCTTTCTTCTTCTCGTCGTCCGAAAAATCGAATGGGGTATTCATTTGGCTGTCAGACATCTTGTTAATCAAATTCATCAGATTTGAATAGTTCTCGCTTGCAAATTTCAGCAAGTCTTCTTTGTTTCGTGCTCTTGGCATGTGTTTTGGTTTATTAGTTTTCGTTTGCAAAGATACTAATTTGAAAGCAAATCACAACACGACCTTATATAGCGATTGAGGAATAAAAAAAAGCGCCACCTCAAACCGAAGGTAATAGGTGGTGGCGCAGACAGAAAGCGGTAAAGACCAACAATCCATCTTTTTGGCAAATATAGCCACAAAACACTCAAAAGTCAAATTATTAACAGAAAATTTTGAGTTATTCAATAAAAATGACTCATTTATTCACAAAAGAAAGGAGATTTCAACAAATAAAGAGCAAAAAAACACCCCCCGAGCTGTATTTCCGTTTGCGAAGATAATATTTTAGCGTAACAAAAGCGTCATACTTCTTCATAAAAAAAGGAGAAGAAGCCGCCGTGGCTTCTTCTCCCTTGATATTTCGTATCCGTGAGAGATCCTTGTCTATCCGAGTACTCCTGTCTTTCCGATGAAAATCAGCATCGTATATCCAAGAACCAGCGAGATTACGCCGATAAGGACGCCAATCTTTGCCATCTGCGAAGTCTTGACAAGTCCGGTTGAGTAGGCAATGGCATTCGGAGGCGTTGAGATAGGCAGAGCCATGGCGAAAGATGCCGACAGAGCCAGTCCGATGATAAGCGTAGTAACGCCGCCGTAAGGCGCAAGTTGTTCGGTCATGCCCTTGGCAACAGCCGACAGGATTGGAACCATGAGAGCTGCCGAAGCCGAGTTGCTGATAAATGTTGAGAGGAACCAACAGATGATACCGCTGCCCACAAGGACGAGCATCACGTTCCATGTGTTGAACGGAATAGACTCAACCAGAGCCTTTGCCAAGCCTGAGTCCTTCATTCCAACGCCGAGGGCGAAACCGCCGGCAACCATCCACAGAACAGCCCAGTCAATCTGTTTCAAATCCTGCGAAGTGACGATGCCGAGGGCGCAGAATGCGCCGACAGGGAAGAGGGCAACAACGTATGAGTTAATGCACACAATCTTTTCGAGCATCCACAAGGCGATGGTCATTGCCATAATGATGTAGATGGCTGTTGTTTCCCAGCCCTTCTTTGCGCCGCCTTCAATCTTGAACTCAATCTTGTCTGAGCTGAATTTGTACACGTTCAGCAATATGAACCATGAGATAAGAAGGATTACGAGCATCAGCGGAAACATAACCATCATCCACTCGGCAAAGCCTATGTCCACGCCAATCTCCTTCAGTCCGCCGATGGCGATGCCGTTTGGAGGCGTTCCGATTGGGGTGGCAATTCCGCCCACGTTGCAGCCGATAGGGATGGCAAGTGCCAGACCGATGCGTCCGCGTTCAGACTCAGGCATGTTCTTTAGAACAGGGGCGAGGAAGGTGAGCATCATGGCCGCCGTTGCCGTGTTTGACACGAACATTGAGAAGATTGCCGTAACAAGAATGAAACCCAGCAGCACAGTCTTGGAATTTGTACCGAAAGGCTTCAGCATTATTCGCGCAAGCGATACGTCCACGCCGCTCTTTGAGGCCACGAGAGCCAGAACGAATCCGCCCATGAAGAGCATTACCGTTGGGTCGGCAAAGCAGGCGATGATAGACTTGTAGCTGATTAGTCCGACTGGCTGCATCGCGCCGGTCTTTGCATTCTCTACAAGCTGGTCGGCAGGGAAAACTGAGGGGTCGATAAGTTGCACAATGGCGCTGTCGCTCACGGTAAACAGCATAACCACGATGATGAGCACCGACGTAACCCATGCCGACACTCCTTCGAGTATCCACATAAGGGCGGCAAAAACGAAAATAGAGATCATGCGCTGCTGGATAATTGTGAGTCCTTCAATGCCGAAAGATTCAGATGGTAGCAACCATAAAATCAACGTAACAATGATAACAAAGGATATTTTTAGTCCCTTGATCATAACATCATTTAATTTAAAATCCATCTTATCTAAGTTTTAATTATAATATCATCCGTTGGATTTGAGAGTTAACACAAAGGTAGTAAATTTATTTTTTCAGCCAAAATATAAAGATAAAAAAAGGCTTTCTCACAAAGAAAAAGCCTTTTTAATATTTTTTATGAGTTCATGCTTGCAAGGAATTCCTCGATGCTTCGCGATCTGTCGAGGCGGTCTCTTACGAAACTCATAGCCTCAACCGGGTTGCGGTCGCTTATGAACTTGCGCAGAATCCACATTCTGTCGAGCGTTGTCCTGTCATGCAGCAGGTCGTCGCGTCGTGTGCTTGATGCCATAATGTTCACGGCTGGGAAGATACGCTTGTTTGCAAGGTTGCGGTCTAGTTGAAGTTCCATGTTACCCGTACCCTTGAACTCCTCGAAGATTACGTCGTCCATCTTAGAGCCTGTATCAGTAAGAGCCGTTGCAATGATGGTGAGCGAACCGCCGTTCTCGATATTACGAGCCGCTCCGAAGAATCGTTTTGGTTTCTGAAGCGAGTTAGCCTCAACACCACCAGAAAGAACCTTTCCTGATGAAGGCGAAACGGTATTGTATGCGCGTGCCAATCGTGTGATGGAATCGAGGAAGATAACCACGTCGTGACCGCTCTCAACCATTCTCTTTGCCTTCTCCAGAACGATGTTGGCAATCTTAACATGGTGCTCTGCGCTCTCGTCGAAGGTAGAAGCGATAACCTCGGCGTTTACTGTGCGCGCCATGTCGGTAACCTCCTCAGGACGCTCGTCGATGAGCAGCATCATAAGGTATGCCTCCGGATGATTCTCGGCAATGGCGTTGGCGATGTCCTTCATAAGGATTGTCTTACCTGTCTTTGGCTGAGCCACGAGCAGCGCACGCTGACCCTTACCGATAGGGGCGAAGAGGTCGACAATACGTGTCGAGATATTCTCTGTTCTACCTCCGCAGAGGCGGAACTTCTCTTCTGGGAACAAAGGTGTAAGATGCTCGAATGCCACGCGGTCGCGAATCTTCTCCGGCTCCTGACCGTTGATAGACTCAACCTTGACCATAGCGAAGAACTTCTCGCCGTCCTTTGGTGGGCGGATTGTTCCTTCAACAACGTCGCCGGTCTTCAGTCCCTGACTCTTAATCTGCGATACGCTCATATAGATGTCGTCTGGCGAAGGCAGGTAGTTGTAGTCGGATGAGCGTAGGAAGCCGTAGCCGTCTGGCACAACCTCGAGCACACCTGTGCCCTTGATGATGTCGCCAAAGTCGTATGGCACAAATTCCTGAGCCGCAGCAACCGGCTGATATGGAGTCTCAGCCTGATATTCCGGCTGTGCGTTGTTCTCAACAAGATTCTCGAAGCGAGAGAAGTCAACCGGCTCGTTGGCTGGTCTTGCAGGCTCGCTGTACTGCGAGTAACTTTCTTCTGGCTCACCGTAAGGATTAACCGGCGCAAGACTGATGATTCTGAATGTAACGCCATCGTCGCCAAGCAGTTTCTTAGGCTTGTGGTCTGGGTTGAACTCAGACTCCGGAACGACGTACTCTTCTGATGGCTTAGCCGCCTCTGGGGCATTTACGTCGATAGGCTCGTCGAGTTCGCTGCCCGATGCCTTGTCCGATGTGCCGAACTCAGCCTCAGGAACGCCCGTGAAGGCTGCCTGCTCGTCCTGTGCTTTGGCAGGCTGCTCAACGATGTCAGCCTCGGCAGCCTCTGGAGTTGCCGAAACAACGCTCTCGGTAGCGGCAATCATTGCTGCTACTGCCTCCTCAACCTGCTTTGCCGATTTCTTTGGGGCTGATTTTTTTACTGTAGGCTTTTCTTCCTGTTTTTCCACAGAATCAGAAGTTTCTTCGTTAGACTGTGCTGGTTCTTCGTCGGCTTTTTTAGCCTTTGCGGTTGTAGCCTTCTTAGTTGTCTTTGCGGCTGCCTTCTTCTTTGCAGGGGCTTTTTCTGCCTTCTGCGATGCAGTTGCTACCGCTTGCTCATCAATTATCTTGTAGATGAGGTCTTCTTTTTTAATTTTAGAAATCCCTTTCAGACCGAGTTCTTTTGCTATCGTCTGCAACTCTGTAAGATCTTTCTTTTCAAGTTCCGATATTATATACATAAGTCAATAAACCGTGGTGCTGAAATCAGCCCCTACGCGTTAAGTATTTATGATTAAAATCAAATTATTTAAATGGAAATATTTATTGTAAAGTTTAGGGCGTAGAAAGTTTCCCTTAACCAATAAACGATGCAAAAGTATAAAAAAAATCCAAACAACCTACTTTTTCTTTGCTTTTTTTGGTTATCTTCGCACAACTTTTAACAAAAAGCATCTATTTATGGCAGCAGTAAACCCATATTTACAAGTTGAGAACCTGACAAAGTCGTTCGGCGATCAGGTGTTGTTCGAGAATCTGACTTTCGGTCTTGCCGAGGGACAGCGTGTTGGTCTGATAGCCAAGAACGGAACTGGAAAATCCACTCTTCTGAGCGTTCTTGTGGGCAAGGAGGGAAAGAACAGCGGCTCTATTATATATAGGAACGACCTCACGGTTGGATATCTCGAACAAACTCCTACTTATCCCGAAGGGCTGACCGTGATAGAGGCTTGCTTCCAGAACGGTAATGCTGTTGCCGAACTCGTAAGGGAATACGAGAAATGTATTGAGACACCCGGAAATCCGGGACTCGACGCGCTCATATCGCAGATGGAGCAGCACGATGCGTGGGACTACGAGCGTCGCGCCAAGGCTATTCTGTCGCAACTGAAGATTCGCGACTTCGACCAGCCAATCTCGCAGCTCTCGGGCGGACAGGTTAAGCGTGTGGCTCTTGCCAATGTGCTGATAAACCGTCCCGATCTGCTCATTCTCGACGAGCCTACCAACCACCTCGACCTCGACATGATTGAGTGGCTCGAAGACTATCTGAACCGTGCCAAGCAGAGCCTTCTGATGGTTACGCACGACCGATATTTCCTCGACCGTGTGTGCGACACGATTTACGAGCTCGACGATAATGTAATATATTCGTACAAAGGAAATTACAGTTACTATCTCGAAAAGCGTCAGGAGCGAATCGATGCTCATAACGCCGAGATAGCACGCGCCAACAATCTCTATCGTACCGAACTCGACTGGATGCGACGCATGCCGTGCGCCCGCGGACACAAGGCGCGCTATCGCGAAGAAGCTTTCTACGAGCTCGAAAAGGTTGCAAAGCAAAGAACTTACGACAAAAAGGTCGAACTGAATCAAAAAAGTTCGTACATTGGCAACAAGATTTTTGAGGCAGATAATCTGTGTAAATCGTTCGGCGACAAGAAGATACTCGATAACTTCAGTTACATCTTTTCGCGCTACGAGAAGATGGGCATCGTAGGCGAGAACGGAACGGGAAAATCAACCTTCATAAAGATTCTGCTCGGCTTGCAGACCGTTGACAGCGGCACGCTCGACATTGGTGAGACTGTTAAGTTCGGCTACTACTCGCAGGAGGGAATGAAGTTCGACGAGCAGATGAAGGTTATCGATGCCGTGCGCGAGATTGCCGAGGTAATAGACTTGGGCAACGGCAAGAAACTAACGGCGAGCCAGCTCCTCAACCACTTCCTCTTTCCGCCCGAAAAGCAGCACAACTACGTCTACAAGCTAAGCGGTGGCGAGAAGCGCAGACTATATCTCTGCACGGTTCTGATGCAGAACCCAAACTTCTTGGTACTCGACGAGCCAACCAACGACTTGGACATCGTAACCCTTCAGATTCTCGAGGAATATCTGAAGAATTTCGGCGGATGCCTCATCGTTGTGAGCCACGACCGATATTTCATGGATAAAGTGGTTGACCATCTGCTCGTGTTCAACGGTCAGGGCGACATCCGCGACTTCCCGGGCAACTATTCGCAGTACCGCGAGTGGAAGGATGCCAAGGAACATTTTGAGAACGAAAAGCAGAAGGCCGAACAGCAAAAAGAAACTAAGACTCAGAAAGTTAGGGTTGAAAGCAAACGTAAACTGTCGTTCAAGGAGAAGAAGGAACTTGAACAACTTGAAAAGGACATCGAGAAACTCGAGGCCGAGAAGAAAATGCTCGAGGAAATGCTTTGCAGCGGCACGCTTTCTGTCGACGAACTGACCGAGAAATCGAAGCGTCTGCCAGTCCTGAACGATGAGTTAGACGAAAAGAGCATGCGTTGGCTTGAGTTAAGCGAATTTGCATAAATGAGTATCGTTTTATTGCATTTTAAGAAAATTATATTACTTTTGCAGTAATTAACACAATTTTAGAAAAGCGTATAAAGCCAATATTCAGTAATTTATGAAAATGTCAGGTGGATTATTCTTTGAAAAACTCGATAGAAGGGTAGACTCAACCGTCTCGGGTTGGGCCCGATATATAGACAATGGCAGTTTCTTTAAAGACCCTATTTCAATTATATATAGACTGATTGCTTTTATCACGATGATTTTTCCGCTCTACTTGCTTCTCAAGGCATACGACAGCGGTTTCTTGTCATCGCATACCGAAGGTAAGCTGCTTGCTTTGGCTTTGATGCTCATCTTTCTGGCAGTTCCTATCTGCTGGGTGTCGGGAAGCATCTGGTGGTATCGTTCAAGAGAACTGAGCACCATAACAAAGGGTAATTCATACTTCGTTACCACTCCAATTTTTGCCCATCTGCTGCGTACATGCGGCGAGGCGTACGGAATGTTGTTCTGCGTTTTGGGCTGTGTGGTAAATGTTTTCCTCTCAATTTTTGATGTCGATTTATTCCTGTTCCGCTTTATCGACTACGGAACGAAGGGCGTGATAATGTGTCCGCTCGTGGGATATTTCATTATAATCATAACAAGATTCTTGTCCGAACTTATTCAGGCGGCGGTAGATGCTTTGTCGGCTAAGTTGCCGAATGCATCGGGAAACGCTCAGCAGAATGCTTCTGATGCGCTTGCTGCCGATGTTTCTGCCAACGAGGCGGAGAACTACGACAAGGCAGAGCGTTCGTTTTCCGAACAACCGATTAATCGTCAGGCAGGCAACGCCGCCAAGCGCAGAGTGCTGAATCTTAGGGTTCTGGCAATCCTGCTTATTGTTGCCATTTGCAGCATCGCGGCAATTCTCGTCTTGTCTGGTCATCAGCGCGAGGCTTCGCCAAAGACAGAGGAGGAACTCTTGTATGAGCAGGCAATAGGCAAGGGTGAGGGCTACGATTTCTCGGGAGAAGTAGAAGAAAATCAAGACGAACAGAAATCGAAAAAATAAGGTCGGAAATCACTCCCGGCGAATAATTAAAATATTGCAGAAGATGTGATATTTTAATTATTTTGATATTTTGTGTGCGCACACTATTTGATATTTCAAAAATAAGTTGTACTTTTGCTGACATAAAACAAAAATGCATACAAACGTGAAAAATCAGATTGTTACTTTTGGAGAGATTCTACAGCGTCTGTCCAAACCGGGATGTTTAAGATTCCCTCAAGGCGTGTCTTACGATAGTATTTTCGGTGGCTCGGAGGCAAATGCAGCCGTTTCTTTGGCAATCTTCGGCAACGACGTGCAGTTTGTAACCCGTCTGCCTAAAAACGGAGTGGCAAAGGCTTGCTGCATGGAACTTCAAAAGTACAATGTAAAGACAGACAATATTGTGTATGGTGGCGACCGCTTGGGCATCTACTATCTTGAGCAGGCTGCGGCAATGCGCAACTCGTCGGTTGTGTACGACCGCAACGACTCGTCGTTCACAACGCTTACAACTGGCATGATTGACTGGAACAAGGCTCTTGCCAACGCTAAGATGTTCCATTGGAGCGGAATTGCCTGCGCCATGTCTTTGAGTGCTGCCGATGCAACGTTCGAGGCGGTTCGCGAGGCTTCGTCGCGAGGCGTAACCATCTCGTGCGACATCAACTTTCGTAAGAATCTCTGGAAATACGGAAAGAAAGCCGAAGAGATATTGCATCCTATTCTCGGCTACAGCGACATAATGTTCGGTACTGAGCAGGAATTCGAGATTGCAACAGGCGTTAAGCCAGTTGGCTTCAAGGCGCAGAGTGCCGACGAGGAGATTGACGCAGAGGCTTACAAGGCTTGGGGCGAGAAGGTTCAGAAGGCTTATCCGCGATGCAAGGTGTTCGTTCTTGCTCTCCGTAACCAGATTACAACGAACCATCATCTGCTCACAGGCTTGATTTATCAGGAAGGAAAGCTTTATACAACTCGCATCTACGACATCGAGCCAGTGGTTGACCCGATGGGAGTGGGTGATGCTTTCATTGCGGCTTATCTTCATGCTCAGTACAGATATCCAGACGATGCACAGCATTGCTTGGAGTTCGCGCTTGCGGCTTCGGCTCTGAAGAACACTATTCCGGGCGATTTCAACCTTATCTCCGAAGAAGAGGTTGAGAACTTGCGAGGCGGTTCGGCCAACGGTCGCATTCAACGATAAACAAGGACAACAAACAACCAACGCAAACATACACCATAGATTGGTCGCGGAATTAACAAGATTTCCGTGTATTTTCGAAACAAAAGTGTTGCATCGGTCACAAACAGACGATGCGGCACTTTTTTGTTTGAAAAAACTTTTCTGCAACATCCTAAATTTAAGATTTTTTGATTATATTTGTCTGATAAATTATCAAATTAAAATATTGCTGTCCGGTAAAACTCAAAAGGCAATAAAAATCCTCCCCGAAGCCCAGTAAATATGCGCCTCGGGGTCTTTTTTAAAAAAAGTAAGCCCCCTCAATCAAAAAATGTGGGTTCTGGTGGTGCTTTCTGCGTCTCTTTCGCAACTATGTCATTCCAAGTTCTGTCCGGCTTTTCCATAAACCGAATGAAGTCGATGTAGTACATGAGCGTAAGGCGTATCATGGTGACAACTTGCGAGAATGCGCAGTTTCGTTTTATGCTTCTTGAGAGGACCGTTATGAGCAGATTGGCAATGAGTACGACCCACGTCTGTACTTGTATGGCATTGACGCTGTCACCATAGAAGAA